>NZ_CP084563.1 GCF_021789315.1 Arthrobacter sp. FW305-BF8 | reverse complement strand
TACCCGTCACAAATTTGCTCAGCATCCTGCTGCTATGAAGCTCGAGGACGAGATGCCAACAAGCATGACGCCGAATCAAGACCAAACAAACATCCACTCTTTCGCATCGTGGCAGCCTATTGACGACTGGACTGTGCTGACCGGCCAAGACGTCGAAGTTCACACTCGCGGCAGCGTAACCGACCGCGGCCGCGTCGAAGCTGTCATGGCCGACGGATCTCTACTGTGGCTGATGCAGGACGGAGCCCACAGCCGGCGCGTCGTAGAACAACAACCAGGAACGTACATCCGCCGTACCTGGATCTGACGGCGATCGTGTTGGGGGGAACTAGATCTGCGCACTCAAGCTTCAACCGCCCGCGGCGCATTCGGATGGTGTAACTCCGAGGGCTTCTCGTCAGTGAAGGGCACGCCCCAACCTGACGTCAGGCAGTAACAAGGTGAGCGTCAGAGTAGGGCCCTGAACGCGGTTGCCACACGCTCCCGCTCGCCAGTCTTAGGTTCAAACCTGACACCCGGTTGTCTCCCGTGGCACCCAGCAGTATGCAAGAAATGCACGGAACCAGTGGTTCCGTGCATTTCATTTTTCAGCCCTAGTTTTCGGCGTTGGATGGTTCTTTAGCGCCGAGTTTGCCGAGAAATTCTGTGAATTTGTCGTCGGTGGAGTTTCGGAAAGAAGGCCGGGGGTCCACATGTTCGGTGTGGCAGTTGCTCAGTCCCCAAGGCTTGGATGCGATGCGGTCGAGCATCGGCCAGAAGATGTCCCTGTGCCAGCTGGCCGGGTCGGTCACAGGGTCTTTGTGGCCGTAGTTCGCTGCCCTCCAGCTGAGCCAGGCTGCGGTGAGTTCTTCCACCACCGGGCTATGCCGGTACCAGCAGCCGTAGATGCGGGAAGTGTCCGATACGCCGTATCGGTCGTTGATCCAGTCCACCCACTCGCGCAGCGCTTCCATGAGAGCGACCGACTTCTCACCATCGAGTTCTTTCCAGTTCCAAGGAGCTGGTGTCTTTTTCGGCGGTGATGCCAAGAGGTCTTCGACCGCATGGCCCATCGCTTCGACAGATCCTTGCAGGACGGTAAGCCGTTCCTCGTGCTCGACCAGCACCTCTTCAATGCCCTCGGCCACCATCGCCTCGCCGCCGTCCGCAGGGGAGGGCGGAAAAGGTTCGCGAGATTCTTCGGTCATCGGATTGCTCCTTGCCTGTCGCGGCGTTGTTGCGCGGTGGCCTTGTCTTCCTTGATTTGATTTGCGTCCGCGCGTTCCCACCAGGGCATGAGTTTGACCCTGGCCGGGGCGACGTTGCTGTAGTGCATGAACGCTTCTCCTACCGGGAGCTGCTGAATCTCGTTGCCTCGGATCACGGGCCGTTCTTCCTCGCTGACGGTCCGGGACGATCCGCCGCGCCCCTGGGAAGTGGAGACGCGTTCCTTTCGGGTAGTCCCCGCGGCCCGGGCAATCTTGTCCAGTTCATCGAGTTCTTCCAGGCCAGGCAGGAACAGTCTGATCGATGACGTTCCACGGATTGCCGTGGCTGCTTCGGCTCCCCACCTCTGCCGGTTCTGGGCAAAGGACTGGCTGAACCCGATGATGCGGATCCCCCGGCCGCCGGAATCCGAGAGGGCACCGGCCATGTCCGGGATGGCAGCGACATTCGGGGCTTCGTCCAGAACCATCGTCAGTACCGGCCAGAGCCGGCCGCCGGGCATGCCCTGGGAAATGCGCTGGGCTTTGCGGAACATGAAGTCGGCAAACATCGCCACGAGCGGGGCGACCGGAGAGCGTTCCCCGTCCGTGAGTAGATAGATCGTGTTCGGCTTTTCCAGGAACTTCTCCATGTCGAACCCCTCTCCTTTGGGAGGGGTCAGGGTGTCCAAGGCTTTAGGGGACGTCAGCGGTTCCAGGAGGCCGGCGAGGGTTTCCTGGATGGAATCCACCGTTTCGCCGGCCCGGGAGGTCGTGAGAGTACGGAGCCTGGCTGTGAACGCGGCCGGGGCTTTGTGCTGGGTCAGTATTTCCAGCGGCTCGCTGTCGGTGAAGTCGTTGGCCCACTTCACGACGTCATCGATGCTCTTATCTCCCAGCGCGGCCGCGTGGAGGAACCGGCCCAGGATCGCGGCGGCTTTGGAGTTGAAGAAGTCCCCGTTTTTCACATCTCCCATCGGCTGGGCCCCGGCCCAGGCTTTACCGCGGGCCAGCGCTTCGTCGGGATCTTCGCAGCCGTCCACGACGTTCCACCTGACCTTGTTCGACCAGCCGGATATGTCCTGAAGGTCGAACACGGAAACATCGCCCCGACGTTCGCGGGCGATGGCGGTGAGCATGAGCAGGTCATTTTTGGTGGACGTGGCAATCACGGCACCTGGTGCGTCCAGGGTGATGCCTACGGCCAGGAACAGGGTCTTACCGGAGCGCTGCGGCGCGAACACCCACATCGAGTCTTCGTGCTGGACGTAGAGGGTCTGACCATCGAGCTTGCACAGGGCGACGATCATGTCTTCTTCAGTGGCATCCGCCGGCAGCTCCAGGGATTGCTTGGCTTTGGCCAGTGCTGCGTTCTTGCCCATCCGCTTTTCGAGGTCCTTGTACCGGGGCAGCCCGTCATCGCGGTGCTTGTTCCCGCCGAAGATGGCCATGAGCATGCCCGTCCCGAGGAGAGCCAGGACAGCCAGAACGATCAGGATCCAGGTCGCCGCTCCGGGCCAGAGAAATTCGCCGGCTTTGATCTTGGCCCACAGGGCGGAGAAGTCCGTCCAAGGCATCCCGGTGGGAGTAATCAGCTCTGCCAGGAACGCCGAGACCCAGCCCAGAACAACCAGCCCGGTGGCGAGGGCGGCCAGAGCGATCTTCATGACTGAATCCGTGGACATGGCCTTGGCGGTGCTCATGCTGCTTCCTCCTGCATGTCGGCTTCAACCTGGTTGATGGTGGCCGTGGATTTCATGGCCTTATCGGTGTCGGTGAGTTCGATTTCCAAGGCGCTGCGGACGTGGATGGCAATAAAAGGATCCTTACCGCCGATCCGCATCATGCAGGTGCCTTTGGTCAGGGACGCGATATCAGCCGCGGACCCGGCGGGCAGGTTGAACATCCGTTCGCATGCCCACGCATCATCGGATTTTTGCTGCTTGTAGAGCAGGACCGTTCCGCACTCTTTGAGCATGGCGATGGCCGGTGAGTCTTCGGGAATGTCGGAGATGTGGTGGAACGCGAACATGCACGAGAGCGACAATGCGCGGGAGAGCTTGGTGTTGCGGCGGGTTACCTTGGCAACCGAGCCCTGGACGGTATGCCAGGCTTCCTCGATGACCAGGACAGTGGGGACCGCTTCACTCTGACGGTAGAGAGTGTTCGCCAACCAGGTGTTGATGATCGTCATCACGATCGCCAACGCCGGCCCATCCTCCGGGAGCAGGGACACGTCAAAGACGGTCAGCCCGGCGTTCAGGGAAATTTCCTCACTCGTCGGTCCGTCTATCAGGCCGGCCAGGTCATCTTCAATCATGCGTTCAAGCTCAAACGCGGGATCCTGTCCCCACTGCCGGATTTCCTCCACGCTCAGGTTAGAGGCCGTTGCCGCGTCCGCGTCGGGTGCATATAGAGCGGAAAGGACGTGGCGAATATGGGCGATTTCATTGTTCGCTGCCGCGGTGCGGAGAGCCTGTTTGTGGGCCATGCGCACTGCTTTGCCTTCCTTGGGCAGCAGCGGCCGGCCAAGGGCTTCTTCAACGACAGCACGAACCAGCATGGACTGGCCCGCCGGAGTGGAGAGCGCGGTGTCGTCGTGGCTGTCTTCATTCAGCCGGGCAGCGATACGCGGGTCCAGGATGTTGATCCTGGCCCCGCCGCCCCCGACCATGAACTTCACCGGCCTGATTCCCAGGCGCTGGGCAAGGGAGGTGTATTCCCCGCCGTTCTGGTCCAGCTGGTACTTCTTATCGATCACGACAACCCGGCGGCCCAGGAGCAGCTGCCGCAGCACCGCCCAGGTTTTGATCCCGGAGGACTTGCCCTGGCCAAGATCCCCGATGAAGCAGACGTTCGGGGACTCGAGCTCGTTGCCGTAAGACGTAAACGGGTCATGGACAACCATCCAGCCCGATCCGGCATCGATCCCGAACGCCAGGCCCCGGTGCGAGGTGGGAGGCGAGGCGATGGCCATGTGTGAAAATTCCATCTGCCGGGTCGAGGACAGCACCCCCGGGGCCGCCGGATCGTAGTAGCCCAGACGCGAGGCACGCGCACTCTTCCGCTCACAATGCCACTGCACGGCTGCCTTGCTGTCGGCATCGTTCGTGCGCTTGTTCTTTCCTACCCGGCGTTTCGCGGCCAGGGCATCCCTGGTCCCCAGTGCGGCGCCGTGATCGGCGCTGAGGCGCTGTTGCTTGGCGCGGGAGCGCTGGGTGCGGCGTGAAGTGGTGGTCAGGGCCCAGGGCATCCGCAGGCCTTTGACAAATTTGGGGGTGTTCATCGGATTCCTCTCGTGAACGGCATGGTCGTGATCAGGGCCAGATCGTTGCGGTGATCCATCCAGTCAATGAATTCGATCCCGGCATCCGCGGCTGCAGCCTCGATCAGGTCAGCGGTGGTCAGCAGCTCATCCTCTGATTCGACGGAGTAGGAGATGTAGAGCGCGTACGCGGCACCGTGATGCCCGGAACCGGGTTTGAGATCCAGGAGCCTTTGGCTGGATGCGCCCATGAGGACTTCTTCTGATCCGTCGGTGACGACACCGGACTTGGCGACTTCCTTGCCCTTGGCGCGGTCCATGGCCGCGTCCGTGCGGGCTTTCCCTCGTGCGGTGCGGGCATCGGAAAGTTCCATCACCATGGAGACGGTGTGGACCACGGCCGGCTGGATTCCGGAGACCAGGGATTGCAGAGCAGAAACGGGAATGGCCTCGGGGCTGAAAGCTGAGGCCGGGACGTACCCGGTGCGGGTGTGCCAGTGGCCGTTGATGACCACGGAAGAATCCGAGGAATCGCCGTCCAAGTGCTGCCAGCAGTCTGCCAGGTCCGCGTTCTCATCATCGTCAATGTCGAAATCCGGATCCTGAAGGTGCCGCAGGAGCGCCGCCATCTGTTCAGGTCCCAGGGTGCGGTAATCCTGGATGCCGCCCATCATCTGCGCCTGGGCCAGAGCGGTACGGATTTCCTGATGAATCGCCAACCCCAGTCCGGTGTCCCCGCCGCCAAGCTTGGAGGCCTTCAGGGACAAAGCAGCGGACCGAGGAATGCGGAAGGTCTCGTAGGTGCGGTGCTGTTCTGAGCGGGACTGCAAAGTTTGCACCAGATCCCCGTAGGAGGTGATCAGCAGCCGGTTAATGCCCTGGGCCTGCTTGTCCTTGATCCACAGCAGGTGGTCAGTGGAATCCATGGGTACGGCACGGGAAAGAGTCTGGACGTGGGAAATAAGGGACTGCCGTCGGGCCATGCGGGCCAGGAACTGACCGCGGGCCACATAAGCGGAATCTTCACGGTTTTCCTCCCGGATCCCGGAGGAAGAACCCATGACTTCCACGGTCACCGTGTAGTACGGGGTTTTGATCCGGCCGCCATGACGGAAAACTGTCATCGGCCCGGTAGGGGTCTGCACGGTGAACGGGCGGACCGTCCCCACCATGAGCGGGGCATTGTTCCGGTGTGTCACTGGAACCTCGATCATGCCCTTTTCATCGGCCCGGGCACGGTCGGCCTTGCCGGCCTTGACCATGCGGGTCTGATCCCGGAACTTCACCGGAACAAACGTCGCGGTCTTGTTTTTCCTGCGGGAGCGCTGGTGGTGCCGCTCAACGAGCAGAGCACCGAGGGACCGGTACCCAGTGATCTTGCTCGGAGTGGTCAGCACGACACCGAGGCCGATGATCGCAGCGCCCAGGATCAGGCCAAGCACGATCACGTCCGAGAGAGCAATGATCGCCACCATCCCCGAAGCCAGGGCGATACTGAGCCCAATCCACTCAGGACCGGTACGGTTCCCGCCCCACAAACCACGGCGGGAAACCTCACCACCGACAACAACCATGCGTCCCATCAGACCTACTCCCCTGCTTTCGTACTGCTCATTACCGGCCGCTGATGTGATCGGTATCAGGCACCATCGAGTTCACGCCCTGACGGCCGCGCAGTGCGGCCTGCCGTGATGCTTCACGCCCGGCCAACAGGAACGCTGTCGCCCCACCTGCGGCGATCTTGGCGGATCCCCGAGTGGCCGCCATAGTGCCCCGGCCAACAGCCCCCGCTCCACTGCGGGCAGCAGCAGCAGTTTTTCCGGCCGGAGTACCGGCCCGGTCATCCCGTTGCGCCTGGGCAATGGTGCGGGTATCAGGTGCAGCCGGTGCATCCTGGCCAGCGGCTCCCATCCCGGCAGTCCCCTGTCTGGTGCCACTGGCACTACGACGGCCGCTGCCTGTAGGTGCGCCGGGCCTAGCTTCCCCACCGGTCAGACCCCCGTCAGGACCGGCCGAGAAGCTAGGCCCGTCTGATGTCTGGGTTGCCGCCCCGCTGACGGCAGCACCGGAGCGCCCACCGCCGGACGAGCCGGACTGTGCCTGCATGGTGCGGCGCTGACGGATCATTGCACCGATCCCGGCACCGGCGCCGGCCACCATCGCCGCCCCTGCAATCGAGGGCCGGTTAGCACCCAATGAACTGGCCGAGGACGGCAGTATCGGGACGAATTTGAACAGCAGCGCGGGTGAGAACGCCAGGACGACCATTGCGGCGGCCGCGATGAACACTGAAGAGGCGTTCACCAAGGCATCCCCGGTACCCTCGCCCTGGAACGCGGGGCGGTTCGAGATGAAGCTGAACAGCGCACCCATGATCAACAGAATCAGCGGTTTGGACAAGGCAATACCGAGCCACAGCGACCCGGCCTTGGCGACCCGGCCCCGGTGTTCGGGATGGATCATGAAGCCGATCATCAACGCAATGCCTACGCCCAGCAGCGACAGGGCGAGCGGCTGCAGGGCGAACAGCCCCAGGAGCGCCCAGGCCCCGATAAACAGCAACCCGAACAGCAGCACGGCTGCCAGCGGTCCGAAAACGCCGCTGGACTCGTAGGAGGCGAAACGGGAAATGCTTGTGGCGAAGTCCCCGATCTGGTTTGAGGTCCATGGGCTGATCGACTCAGTAACCTGAACCAATGCGTTGTTGCCCACGTACCCCAGGACCGGGCCGAACAATGCCAGCAGAACCGCGAGTGGGGCGTACCAGATCACCGATTCACGCATGGCGTCAGGGTCGATTTTTTCACCCGAGTAGTCCCGGAAGAGTTTGAAGAACATCAGTGCCAGCAGCACGATCCCGACACCGGAAAAGACTGACCAGGTGTTTCGGAACCCGTCATCGACCTGAAACTCTGAGACTTTCAAAAGGTTCACCAGAACCTCGTTCGTGGCCGTCACGCCGGCTTCCTTAGTCGAGTTCGCAAACTTCTCAAACCCGTCCTTGGCATTGGCGATAAACGCCACTGTGTCCACCGCACCCAGCACAAACTGCCCGCCAGGCTGTGTAGAAACAGCTGTACGCAACACAGCACCAGCAAGCGGGGCGAATTCGTTCCATGTGCTCGATACCGCACATATGCCCAGGGCAGTTGGCGGTGCCCCTTCCCGCGCCAGTGATGAGCAAAACTCGCGCTGTCCTTCTGCAGGCCGGTAGTCC
This sequence comes from Arthrobacter sp. FW305-BF8, assembly GCF_021789315.1. Lineage (NCBI taxonomy): Bacteria > Bacillati > Actinomycetota > Actinomycetes > Micrococcales > Micrococcaceae > Arthrobacter > Arthrobacter sp. FW305-BF8. Next base: position 60,799 of record NZ_CP084563.1, on the reverse strand, counting down.
AAGGACTTCTCGGGGGTGTCTAGGAAGCTGTTGAAAGCGCGGGTTGCCATTCCCGTGCAGTCCTGGCCGATCATCGTTGCACCAAGAAATTGAGGCCCACAGACGTTCTTGGCGAGTTCGCTGTTGAGACGGTCACGAATGCCGTCGCGCTGCTCTGCCGGCAAGCCCGCCAGCCGCTTCAATTGATCGGCATTCAACTTTTCTGAGGCGTTGATGTCATCCGCTGCTTGAGCGGATCCGGCTGTGAGAACACCGAAGCCCAAGAAGACCGCGAGGAAAGCGGCAATCAAGCGGATCCTGCTGCTAGCGCGTAGCGTTTGCATATTCCACCCAGCCTTCTTTGCTCAGGTTTTCGAAGTAGCGGCTGACCAGCCCGTTATCGAGAGTGGGCATCTCTCCGGTTGAAGCGCCGACGAGACCGCCCGCAGGGCCTTGGTCAGGGAACTTGTCAGCAAGTTCTGTGTCATCAATACGCACCAGGACGTCAGAGATTTTCCAATCTCCGTCCCAAACGAGTTCCAGGGAATCGGTACCGAAGTAGCCACCGGGTTCTGCTTCACCGCCGCGCAGACCGCCATAAACCACCTGAATCAATGCGCGGTTCTCGGCTTCGCAGGAAACGAGCCGGTAGAGGCCCCCGGCTTTGACATCCACCCGGTCGAGCCAGCCGCCGTCGAAGCTCTTGAAGTTTCCGGACGCGGCCGCCGTCGTGAAGGTGTCGCCAAGCAGAACTGCATCCTTGATCCATGCTTCGTCCGAGGCCAACGTCTTCATCGTGGCTTTCTGGGCTTCCCAGGTTTTAGTGTTCACATCGTGCAGGACCGGCGTGTAGTTGGCTGCTGCCTGGGCGGCGGAGTCGCAGGTGCCGTTGTAGCCGATGGGCGTTTTGCCGTCGGCGGCCGTTGTGGTTCCGCCTTCTCCGATGCTGATTTTGGAGACTGGAAATCCGAGCGTGCCAGCGACCATGTCCGTGCCAGCGGTGGGTTCGGGCTGTGAAGCCTGTTCCGTGGGGCGGAGATTTATCAGGACGACGGCGACTGCCACGATCACCACGACGGCGGCAATCGCGATCAGTAGCTTCCATTTCGTTCTCATGGTCTGGTTCCGTTCTTCGGTAGGAGACAGCTGCCAACGATGAAGTGTGCCACCAGTTGGCTAGGCTCCTGCTGCGGCAGTCAGTGCGAGGATGCCGCCGATGATGACGCTGGCGCCGGCGACGGCGGCGAAGGCGACACCGCTGCGCTTGGCACCGTCCGCGCCATCTGCAATGTCGTCCGAGTGGCCGCGCTGCCGTGCGATTCCCCACTTGCCCAGGTTCATTAGGAAAGCGGCGGTGACCAGGATCAGCACCAGGGCCCAGAGCCCGCCGAGGATCAGCTGGACCGCGCCTTGGAACTGAACTCCGAAGACGTTGATGTTGGGTGTCACCCCGTCCAAGGGGTTATCTGCGGCCGCGGGGATGGTGACGTTGGTGAGGATGCTCTTGAACATGGTGTGGGTTTCCTATCGGTTGGTGGTGTGGATACGTGCGTGGGCGATGCGGTTGTCTACCTCGAGCAGGCCTGCGGCGATTTCTGCGGTGACGCGTTCGAAGGCGCGGCGGGCGGGATCACCCACGAGCTGCCAGTCGATGATTGAGCCGTTGTCCAGGGCCGCGTCATAGGGGATATCGATGATGGACCGCACCGTGGATTCGAGCTGGGCGCGGAGGTCCGCTTGATCGGTCGCCGAGACTTTGGCGCCTCCGCCCTGGGTGATGACGACGACGGCGTTGGCGACGAGGTTCTTGTAGTGCGGGTTGCCCTGGCGCTCGGACATGGATTCGAGCTGTTCGATCATTCGCAGGGCCGAGACGACGGCGTTGCGCTGGAGGCGGACAGGGATCACGAGCTGGTCTGTGACGTCGATGGAGGCCAGCCAGTTTTCGGAGCGGGTGTTGTTTCCAGTGTCCAGGACGATGGTGTCGTAGAACCGGCTGACCACCGTGTGGATGCGGTTGAATTCGTCCGCGCCGATGGACTTCATTCGGTCCGGGTCTTCGTCCGACGCCAGGACGGAGAACTGGTTCTTGCCTTGGTGGCGGGTGTAGTAGGAAAAATCGCCTTTACGGGCCTCGATGGTTTCGAACTTTTCCAGCACGTTCAGCAGGTCCCACACGGTGCGGGTAGAGCCGTTGGCGTTGGTCCGCACACCGAGGGTGCCCATCATTTCGTTGTTGTCCCAGACGATGGCGTGCTGGCCGGAGTGGATCCCGAAGGTTGATCCGATTCCCACGCTGCACATGGTCTTGCCGACCCCGCCCAGGGGCTGGGCGACCATGATGCGCATGGGCCTGGAGTAGACCCGTTGGATCGCGGAAAGGTCAGTGCGGCGGGCCAGCTCGGCTGCGCCGACCTTGGGCTTGATCAGCCCGAACGTGACGGTCCGCAGGAAGGCCTGCCAACCGGTGGCCGGTGGCAGCTCGTCGTTCATGTTGTCTTTTTGCAGCACTGATGCGCTGCGCCGGCCGCTGACCAAGGGGGCCGCCTGAGCTTCCACGGCCGCCTGCTGGGCCTGTGCCGGCTCACTGATAGCAACGGTCAGTGTCGCGGTTTCCTTGACGGGTTCTGCGGCGTTATCTTCTGCCGACGGTTCGGGGTTCAGCAGGCTGATGGGGGCGCGTGACTTCCGCTCGGCGCCTGACCAGTTGGTGCTCATCGGGTCTTCCTTTCGATTGCGGGGTTCTGACTTCTGAAAATCTCTGGTGCCGGTTCCTGGAACAGGACCGGGACACTGCTTGCGGCCGTGCCCTGCGGGCTGTGCCGTTCCGGGACGGTTAGCGGGTCGGTGAACAGCGGTGCTGTGCCGAACTCGTCAGCACCGGCGGTGGGCGTGCTCACTGGGGAGTCACCGGGCTGATGGAGGTGACAAGCCAGGGATCGTCCTGGCCGATGCGGTGGAGCATCATCGTCCACGGCCCGGCGTTGGTGTCGAAGGACGCTGTAACCGTCATGGGGTTTTGTGCCTCCCGGGTGATCGCGGGACCGTCCGTGACGGTGGAGAACGGAACACGGGCCGGATCGATGTAGCGGGCGTCTTCCTTGTACTCGGTCGCGAGCATCGGTTCCAGATCCTTGAACCAGGTCTTCTCCTCCACCGAAGGCCGGCCGAACAGGACCATCGCCTTCGCGGCGGTCTCTTTGACCCTCGCCTCGGCGGCGGCATCCCAGGTGACGTTAGGGCCGTGGTAATGCTCGGAGGCCTCGTCATGCCCGTGGCCATCACCGGCTGAGTGCGCGTCAGCATCCGCCGTGCTGGTCGGGGCCGGCGCGGCCGCTGTGGTGGTCGTCTGTGCGGCTGGGGTCCCGGCGCAGGCCGTCAGCAGGGCAGCGGTGGCCAGCAGGGCCGGGGCGAGTGCGGTTCTGCGCATCACAGGATGCCTTTCTCTTTGAGGATCGGTGTGGGGTCGATGGTGGCGTTGATCGGGATCATCGGATTCGGCAGGGCCCCGGCGTAAAACTCCATATGCAGGTGCCGGCCGAAGACGTTGCCGGTCGCACCTTCAGTCCCGAGGGGGGTTCCGGCGGCAACGGTGTCGCCTTCCTTGACCTTTAGAGAGCCGGCCTCCATGTGGTACATCCCGATGGTCAGCTTCCCGTCCAGGGTTTGGCCTGTGATGCCGGTTCCGAACTGGCTTTCAAGGTTTCTGATCTTCACGATCTTCAGATCCGTGATCGCCACAATCACCCCGGCCTGGCCAGGAGTGGAGAAGTCGATTCCATAGTGGAAGTTGGCCAGCACTCCCCCGGCCGTACCGGGAGGGGCCGGCCGCGGGCCGTACCCGCTGGTCATGACAGCCTTCTGCAGGGGCTTGACCCACTTCCCGGCAATCTCGCCAACAACCTGGTTTCCCTCGACCGGGCACACCCCGGACGGGTCCACCATGGAAGCCGATTCCCCGCCGAGTGCCTTGACGATCTGCGTGGCCTGTTCCCGGAACCGGGTGTAGTGGTGTGGATCCGCGTTCCGCTGCGTGCGGTGGATGGCAATGGTCGGTTCAAGGGTTTCCCACCCCTGAACGTTCTGGAGAGCCTTGAAGAAGTTTGTAGCGCTGGTGTGGGGGTCCATGCGGTCCTCGTAGGAACCCCACGAACCATTTGCGCGCTGCTGGAACAGCCCCCGTGAGTCCGGGCCAGCACCGTCACCGAAATCAATGACCCGCAGCGTGGACTCGCCAATGGCAGCCTGAACACCGATCAGCTGCGCGGCCAAGGGCAGTTTCAGATCCTCTCCAGCCTTCATGATCGCGGCCGCGTTCTTCATCTGTTCACCATCGAACCCGGCCACTGTGCTGCCAGGGACCGCTGATGCTGCGGATACAGCTGACGTGCCAGGTGCTGCACAGGCAGAAGCGGCCTGAGCCGGTGTTCCGCCATCGTCAAGAACCACAACAACGAAGCCCAGGGCGAGGGTGGTAGCGGCGGCAACAGGAACGACGACTTTTCGAAACGCCTTACCTGCAACGGCTGTTGCTGCCCCAGCAGCAGCGACACCCATTAGGACGACCGCCTGATTCTGTCGGCGCGAAACCAGCAGCCGATGAACAGGTAAGTCCCGCCCCTGCACCGCATAGTGACTCGCATGATGTCGCCCCTCCCCTGGGCTATTCCGGGGCTTGTCCCCGGACGGAAAAACCATCCCGGCTAAACTCAGCCGTAAGGCTAGGATGGATTTGAAACCAACGGTTAAGTATTTGCGAATGCTTAACTATTGGGATCATTCTAGCAGAATCAATCGTGCGCGTCTTGTCGTGTTTGCCCCATCCAAGGAGTGTTTGTGCCTGTCTCAGCCTCAGAGTTCAAGAGCTGGCTGGACGCTCAGTCCATCAGCACTTCCCCTGCCGCTCTGAGCGCTCTGACGGGGCTGCACCGAGGCACGTTGGGCAACCAGCTGCGGCGTGGAAACGTTGCAGAATCGACGGTCGTTGCCGTCGCGCGCGCGTCCGGAGCGAACGTGCTGGAGTCCCTTGCCGCCTTTGACCCGTACAGGGATATGTACACCAGACAGATTGAGCCCACGCCGGCAGAAGTGCTCAGCCAGGTACACCACGCAGACCTGATGGCCGAGCTACAGTTCCGCACCTCGAAGAAGTACTACCCGCGGGATCTGCGGAAACACATTCCGCTCATAGACTTCCCGCACGAGGGATCCAACCGGGCGTGGATTGACGCCATCGACTCCGGCGACATCCGGCACCGCATGGCAGAAGAGACTGGCATGGCCCTGACATACATCTTTACGCAGCTCACCGAAAACAAACTGACCGCACCGCTTGCGGTAGCAGCCTCCAGGGCAGCAGGCACTTCCTTCGCATCAGGTCTGGTGGTTGTAGGCCTCGTGCTTCCGGCCGAGGCAGGCTGGCAACCACGCGCCAGGGAGGATGAGCTGCTTGAAATCACGGACGATTCCCTTGTTGAGCTAATTTCCGGCCGCATAAACCTGCTACAGCGGCGGGTCAAACAACGTAAGGAAGCCCAGGAGTATGCGGAAAAGATGACGGAGCTTCTGGGATGAATCCACTAGGTGTCGTCCCGGTGACGCTCATGCTCATCCTTCTAGGCAGTCTTACGTTCAAGCGTATAAATACACCCGCATCCGGGTTTGAGCACGCCCTGCGGGGAAAGGCGAGCAGAATCGCTTTGTCGGGCATCTTTCTCACCACCGCTTATCTGCTGCTGGTACCGCCCGTGTACTACGCGCTGGATTCGATCATGCCGATCACCAACGCTACCGACCTCATCTCCAAGTACTGCGCACTGGTAGCCGTCGCCTTTCTAGGCGGGCACCTTAGTGTCGCCTACGGATCCCCCTTTGCCCGTCGTTGGACAGTGGGCGCTCCCGGAACCGTTGTGCTGGGCCTCGTGTCCGCTGGCCTGCTATGGACTGTCGTGGCCACAGACGCCCCGTATTCATCCCCCCAGATGCTCGACTTCGCCACACAGCCCAGCGTTCGCATAAACACCTGGTTAGTGCTGTTCTACGTGGCCTACATTGTCCTTCCCCTGGTGCGGCCGGCATACCTCGACTCCAAGAAGAACCCTCTCCGGACAGGCCGGATGGCTTCAGGCATGATTGCCGGCGGGTTCGCCCTCTCCCTCTTGCGCGCCGGCGCGTACCCCGTCGAGTGGTTTGGTACCGGGAACGTGGTTTACCTGTACATGCTCATCTCCTACGCTTCCACTGCCCTCGTGGTCGTGGGGCTCGCGCTGTTTGCTTACGCGCGCAGGAACAGAAAAGTGAAAACCGAGCTGGGATCCGCCCTCTCACTCGATTAGGAAGGCCGGGAGACATGACTACCCCTCAACAAGCGCAGGAAGCAGTCAAAAGCGTCTTAACGGAAGTACCGCGGGAGCATGAGGCTGCCTATCGCGTCATCTATCAGGCAGTGAAGGTGTGCCTGGCAGCTGGCATGGAGCGGCGGGCAGCTGCCGCCTACTTGGGAGTCTCGCGGTGGCGTATCGACCGCCAGGGACGCTACTTTCGGTCTTTGAGAGCGACCAGGACCTTGTTCCGGGATGCCATGGCTGCCAATCCGGCAACTGATCCTGCCGGCGAGTCCGTGGAAGCCATAGTCCGAAGAGCGTGGAAGAAGTAACCTTCAAAGGGTCCCAAATCCCAAAATTCTGGGTTTTATGACATATTGGAATCATGCAATCCGGAATCTGTCACGAGCTTGCTGGGCGAGTCACACCCCACGCGATGACTCTTTCAAAAAGAGCGACACGCCGCGGCGACGTGCAGGGTTTCGTTTATCAAAACCGCTTAGATAGCACTATGGCAATTCAGAAGCTTGCTCAGGGAGGCCGCCCGTCCAAGGGGCCTCGGCACACGTTCGTGGTCAAGCCCGATCTTGCGCGAGCCGAAAAGCTGCGGGCCATTATGGAAATTCTTGGCACGAACGCAGTTGATTACCTGACACCGCTGGTTGCCAAGCATATAGATTCCATCGACCTTGAAGAACTGCGCAATCAGGAGACATTGCCTATACCGAAGGCCAGTTAATAACTGAAGGCCCGCACATGGCGGGCCTTCGTTAAGTATTTAGTTCAGATCTCGTTCTTGGCGGGATGTCGATCTGAACTTTTGTCCAACACCCACCCAGTGGGTGGATTTTGTCGTTCCCCCCGAAGGAGTAACTGCTGTCTATGGTACCGGAAGTCAATTCCGCGTCAACGCACGCACGTAAGGGTGTCGCGGGCCAACCTAGCCCTCAGCAGGCGTGGATCCTTGCACCCCTGATCGCCGGCCAAGCGTCCTACCGCCTAGGCCGATGGATGGGCACCAGGTTCCAATACCCCCGGCCGGCAACTCCGCCCACCATTACGACGTCTCTGCCCGAGCACCCCGCAGCAGTCATGATCCACGGTACGGACGGTTCCGTAGCCACTCTCTGCATCGACCTGGATACATCCAAGGCACTGAAGAGCGTCGTGGACTCAGACGCAGCCCGGCTCAGGAAGCTTCTGGGCGAAGCCAACGTCAGCTACGTGGAGGACTTCTCCCCCAGCGGCGGCAGGCACATCTACATTCCCCTTCAACAACGCCTCACCGCCGCCAAAGCCCGCGAGCTTGTCGAAGCCCTCGGCCTTCTCGCCGCAAGCCTGGACCCGAGCCCCCACCAGAACATCACCGACGGCTGCATCCGCGTCCCGGGCTCAAGGCACAAGGCTGGCGGCCACCAAACCCTCATCACTCCCCTATCCCAGGCCTACGCCACCCTCCGCGTCCGCAACTCAGCGCGTGCCATAGCAGCATTGCGCGCCGCACTGGCCCCGGAGCTGGCCCGCAACAAGGCCATCCAAGAACGCCAAGCCAAAGCAGCAACAACAGTACGGACCACTGCTGGACAGCTGCCCGTCGCTGGCAGCGAAACCCCACTGCGCCGGATTGCACGCACTGGCCTTTACGACACGGCCAAGTACGCCAGTGCCTCAGAGGCCCGCATGGGTGTGCTGAACCACTTCGCTGCGTGCGGATGGACCCTGGAAGACGTACGGAACGAACTCACCGGCCAGTTCCCGGGCCTGGCAGCCCTCTACGGCACGCAAGCCAAACAGGCGCGACTCCTTTCCAGCGAATGGGCCAACGCCCAGGCCTTCACCAACGCAGGCAGCACCCAAAAACCTAAGTCCCGTGAAACCGGGAAAATCAATGCCCTTATTAACAACACAAGCCCTACTGAACCCACAGGGGGGGCACTCAACCGCAGCTCCGCGTCAATCCACCAACTCGTAAACGACTTGGAAAATGTCCTGTACGCCGTCCTAGACCACCGCTTGGCAGTCAGGGGCCGCGAAGGACTCAGCCTCCGCCTCTTGGTCCGCGGCCTGCTGGGCTACATGAGGGCGAAAGAATCGGATCTTCTCGATGTCGGCTGTCGTACGCTTGCGGTCGCGCTGGGAAAGCACCATGTCACCATTGCCCGGTTACTTCCCGTTCTGGCCCAGGCCTCCGATGGAATCCTCACCAAAGTCGCGGATGCTCGCCACAAGACAGCAGACATCTACCTCATTCAGTTGCCTCCGCACTATCAGCAACTAGCTAGGGAGCTGACGTGGCGCAAAGGACGCATCCATGCCGTGCGACCCGTGTTCCGAAGCCTGGGAGACGTGGCTGCCCTTGTCTACGAATCCATCGAACGAGCTAGGCACTCCCCCACCACCGCGGAGATTGTCCGCTTCACGAGCATCAGCCGCAACGCCGTATCGACCGCGCTGACCGAGATGGAGGCCCTGGGTATGATTTACCGCGACCACGGTCACTGGAAGAGAACGGCAGTTAATCTCACCAATCTGGCGGCAAGGCTGGGCGTGTTGGAGGACTACCAGGCCCACATAAGCCGTAACCGGTTCGAACGTGCCCGCTGGCATGCATACCTGGACCGTTTCCGGATCGTTGAGGTTGATGAAGGGGCACTGTACGACCAGGAACGGGAGGAGTATTGGCTGCCTCCTGGGGATGCTGCGATCTGGAACGCCGCATAGGTGACGAACCGGGCTGCAGCGATGCCCGGGTGCCTGCACGCATTTTTCCGGTCACTACCTAAGGGCTTCTTCATGCTGGTTATCCGCTTGCGAACGAAGCGTATACAGCAAAGCAAGTGAAACTTTCTTTAGAAGTGAAACTGTTAATAACAGCTCTACTTTTTTGACTTGTGAAAAAAGTAGAGACACGCAAGCCAGCTTCACAAGTGAAACAAGTAGCGCTGTTTACGCTGGTAACACTTGTGAAAGGAAGGTTCGATGAAACACGATCTGGACCGCGGTGCGCTCAGCAGGGTAATCGCGGTAATCAACGGCAAAGGCGGGGTCTTCAAGACCAGCTTGGTAGCCAACGTCGGTGGACTCCTCGCGGAGGCTGGCTCACGCGTACTCCTCGTGGATTTGGACCCGCAGGGCAACCTTGCGGAAGACCTAGGTTATTCCGACCAGGGGGACGGCGGCAGGAGCTTGGCAGCCGCTCTCTGCTTCGGTGCAGAGCCGTCCCTGCTCACAAGTATCCGACCCAACCTGGACGTCATTGCCGGCGGACCCGAACTCGACGATGCAGCAGCGTTTCTCGGAGCCAAAGCCCAAAAGGACCGCGATGCAGCCCACCTAGCCCTGGCAAAGATGCTCGCAACCATCGCGGGGGAGTACGACCTCGTCCTCCTTGACTGCCCGCCCGGAAACGAGCCCCTCCAGGCAGCAGCCGTCGCGGCCGCACGGTACGCACTGGTACCGCTGAAGACAGACATGTCCAGCCGCAAAGGCGTGGCTGCGGTCGCAGCACGCATGGACAGCGTCGTGGGACTCAATCCGTTACTGGATCTCCTGGGTGTTGTCCTAGTTGGAACCGGAACCAACTCAAAACAGGTCCACAAAGTCACCCGCGACCACCTCATCGCTGATTTCGGCACCGACGAAGTGCTGTTCCCAATGACCATCCGACACGCAGAAGCAACTGCCCAGGCCTGCAGGGAACGGGGGATACTGGCGCACGAACTCGAACGCGAACTCAGCAAAGCTCCCAAATGGTGGGAAGTTCTCCGCGGAGAAGCCAAAGCCACGAACGCAGGACCCAAATCCGCATCCAGCGTTGCTGAAGACTTGCATGCAGTCGCCATGGAAGTAACGCGGCGCGTCGCGGCTACAGAATCCCAGGAGGTTAGCGCATGAGCACCGCGCAAAACTCCAGTCGGCCCGCGCTCGGGCTGCCGCCGCGGCCCAGCGCAGCCCCCCCAACTACGGATGCACCGTTGGCCCGGATGCTCCCCGGTCGCCGCCAAGAGGCGCCGGCGAAGACGGAAGAACCCAAGGATGCCCACAGTTCGCCCATGACAGTAAGCATCCCCACCGCCCTTCGCAATCGTGCTAGAGCCGCATACAAGGCAACCAGCTACGCCGAAGGAGATAACACCTGGGCGCATTTCATAGCTAAAGCGATAGAAGCAGAGACCCGCCGACGCGAAGCTGAACACAACCAGGGCGAGATGTATCCGGAATGGGGAGAGAAACTTCCCGGCGGCCGGCGCCTCAAGGAGAGCTGACGCGGGGAGTCCTCATGGGCGCTCCCGGAAAGGAAAGCCCTGCGATGAGGGGTTAGGGTTTTTACTTGCTTTACTTGTTTCACAAGTGAAGCAAGTAAAGCAAGAAAGGAAACCCCGTTTAGGGGATAGGCGGGGCTTCCTAGCATCGAAAGGGTTAGGTCAGAAACGACCGTTTCTGACCTGCCACCCGCAAGCCTTCGTAGAAGATCGAAAATGTACTTCTACTCTTAGTCAAAACTGGTTGCCGAAAAGAAAGCCGGTCAAAAGGTTGGTGGAAGGGTTTTTGACGTGTCCAGGAACATAGTTGGCTATGCGAGGGTCAGTACTCGTGGTCAGTCGCTCAATTCGCAGGTGGACGCGTTGGTAGCGGCTGGAGCGGTGCGCGTCTTTCAGGAGTACGCGTCAGGTGCTACCCAGGCGAGGGTTCGGTGGAAGGACTGCTTGGATTATCTGCAGCCGGGCAATGTGCTGTTGGTTGCGGACCTGACCAGGCTTGGCCGTAGTACTTCAGACCTTGCGGACATCGTCACGGTGCTGGGTCAGCGGGGGATAGGCTTCCGTTCGCTGGCTGAACCTTGGCTGGATACGAGCAGTGCCCACGGCAAGCTCATCTTTGACATGTTCGCTTCCCTCGCGGAATACGAACGATCACGGCTGTCGGAAAGAACGAAGGCTGGACTGGCCGCAGCCAAAGCTCGCGGCCGGCTCGGCGGCCGCCCGCGGTCGATGACGCCAGGGAAACTGGAAACGGCCCGGCAGCTGCGCCACGAAGGAAAGACGTTAAAGGAAACAGCCGAGCGGCTTAGCGTGAGCGTTTCATCACTGACACGGGCTCTGACCCGCCAGAACGGTTAGCCCTGGTGCCCTCGCCAACATGACGCACAGGACGCGGGCTGACATCTCGCGCGCACGGGGTAGTCGTCTTTAACTCAATCGCACCGAATATGAGGTAGCAGCCCGATCATGAGTCAGGAGCCGGCGGCGGCTCTGTCCTTTTGCTCTCGCACGGTCAACCACAGCAGGAGGCTATTCATGATCTCCCTGCGCAGTTGAGGAGACTCTTCGATATGGACCTCGGCCGTGGCGACCAGGAAAGAAGTTTCCGCCATCTTCTGCAACCACAAGGGCTGACGCATCAAATTCCATGTCCGGGTCGCCCTGTACAACTTCCCGTCTTCAGCGAGGGCGTGCAGCTCGTCGGTCTGCTGTAGCCGGAACGCCCACCCCAAGCCTGCCTCCCCGGTATAAGCGTCAGGAACCCTGCCCAAGTCAGCACGGAGGATCAGTTCTGGCGCATAGCCACGCTGCCTGCACACCTCGAGGAACGTAAAAACAGCTTCGGCAAAGACAGCATCGTATCGATGGATACCTTCCACCAACGTCCCCCAATCAACCGGCCCTTCTTCAGGCCGGCAATGCAACCAGCGACCCCGCCGTGGACCTCAGCATTTCCCTTCCTAACCGTACTGAAAGCCGACTCTTGAAAGGGGTATGGCGCGGCAATCCTCGGGTCGGTTTTTTTAGCATGGTGGACCTCAAAGGCGAGAGGCCCGCTTCTTCCCGATTCCCCTTCCGCGCTGCCCATAGGAGAGCAACACGCGTCGCACGGCCCGTGCCATCCTTGGGATATGGCACGAACCTGGTTATCGGTGACGGTGGAGCTTCTCGGCGGTCGTGGTGAGGAACTGTGGCCGTGGCCTGGGCGAATCTTTGCTGTGGGACCGTCTCACACCTTCATGGATCTCGCCAATGCCATCAACGGTGCCTTCGCCCGGTGGGACCGCTCGCACCTGTCATTGTTCACCCTTGCTGACGGCCGGGTGGTCACTGATGAAGAGACGGGGGCCGAGATGGCCGTATCGGTCGGTGGCCCACTCATGGCCCCACCAATCGACATCGACATGGCCAAGGTTGTGCGGACCGTGGAGCCGGGGGCCGAGTTTCAGTACACGTTCGACCTCGGTGACGCCTGGATCCACCGATGCGTGGTCGGGGAGGTGAAGGTTGACCCGCTAGAGGTATTAGGCGTCCGTCCTGAGGTTCCCGTGCCGTACTGGGGTTGGGGCAGCATCCCGGATCAGTATGGGCGCCGATGGGAGACCGACGACGGGGAGACCGAGACCTCAGGAACCCCGAGTCTGCCGCACCCCATGCTGCACCACGGGTGGCCGCGACATGCGCAGGCACCGAGGATTGACCTGTCCGAGTTGCGTGCATCAATCGGGGCAGGAGATGCCGCTCGGTTCCTCGCCGCTGTGACAGGGCACGACATCGATGATGCTCTCCAACAAGTGGGGGCCGGCGTGCCGATGGCGCTGGAGCACAGACGTCAGGAAGCTGAGCCGGTGGCGTTGTCGATAATCAACCGGCTGACTTTGCGTGGGGGCGCTGGTGACCGGCTGCTGGCGGAGGACCTGTTGGCCATTCTGCGCGGAGAGCCGCTGACTGGGCAGGTCGTGCCGGTTGACCTGGAAATGCTCAGTACCCTGCTGGAAGGGGACTTGGACCTATCGACGGGTGGCTACGTTGACCTGCGTACTGGTCAGGTGTACGACGACAGCGCCACTGACCCGATGATGGTCGGGGAGGGCGCCGCCATCAATGTGGAGGAGGAGCCGGACCGTTGGCTTAGAGTCAACCGCACCGGCTCGCGGCATGCCTGGCGGGACATGGCCGCCTTTGCCGAGCGGCAGCATGATGAGGCCCTCCGAGGGCGGCTGGAGCGGGTCCTCGAGGGCAAGGGTGCATTCTCCCGGTTCCGCGACCTCGTCCATGGCGAGAACCTCAATGAGGAGTGGTACACGTTCTCCACCGACCGCCAGATAGGCCGTGCCCGCGAGTTCATCGCTGACAACGGCGTCCGCGTGGGCTGACGAGCAGGACTCGGTCAGCGTCGACCTGCCTCCATCCAGTGCGCACCGTCCCAAAAGTCACCCTTGCTACGGGAGCTCGACTCGAGAGTTATGGGACAACTTACGGGACAGCCAAGTTACTTGCCATTTGAAAGGCAGATCCGGTGGAGGAGCGTGCCACTAACAGCGTCCCAACAACAAGGAAGTGGTACACACCTAGCGTGACTTAAGCTCAGACGAACATGATCAATAGTGGTGGGCAGTTGCGAGAGGGATGTATTTGATGATTGATGATGTACTTGGACCGGAGGCCCGCGCCATCCGCGATTACGTCAATCTCGAGTCACCGGACGACGACCAAGTGACCCTTGTCCAGAGGGTACGATCCCACCGAATCTTGGGTCGGACACATGATGTCTTTGACGTGCACTGCACAGAGACAAGGTGGTGGGTAATCACGGAGCCGACCAATCTTTACCTCCAAACTGACTTTCCCGACGCTGAGCAAGCACTCATCTTTCATATTGGTCTAGGGACTTTCCTAGCCGAGCGTATGCGCGGCGACATGGAGAAAGGGCAGGAAGAGCACGTTTCCGCTGCGTGGAGACGGTTCCGTGATGCTCTGGAAACCATGAATGAGGCGTCGGAGGCAGAAGACTTTCAATCTGTGGGTATCAAATGCCGGGACTCGCTGATTGCTTTGGCGAAGAGTCATCAATCAGCACCCTGGTTGGGGGAAGTATTAGATCCACCAAAGGCAGCCGATTTTAAAGGCTGGGCTAACATCTTCGCTGATTCTCTTACTGACGGACGATTGAGGAGATATCTCAAAGCCTTGGTGGACAAGACTTGGGATCTTACGGTCTGGTTGCAGCATGACTCGAACGCGACCGCGATGGACGCTGACCTCGTGCTGGAGGCCACTTCTCATCTCATCGCTACTTTTGGGAAGCTGATTCGGCGGCAAGAAGTTGGCGAACCTGACCGTTGCCCACGTTGTGACTCTTATCGGCTACACAATGAGATCCAGCACGATGCTGAAAGAGAGGCCTATAAGGAGTCCAATGTTTGCGCCGGCTGCGCTTGGAGGTCGGAGTGGATAGACATTCCTGAGTTGGTGGACGGCGAGTGACAGAACTGTTTGACTCCCTGGAGCAATCGGATCCGTGGCATACGGAAGCGAACGTGCAGAAGGCCTTGGTTAGCGCACTAGTTAACCGCGGGTGGCGGATCCAGTCCGCGAAGAATACTGCCTTGCGTGAAAGTGGCATTGACGTCATCGCTGACTTCGATGGACAAATACTGGGAGCTGAGGTCAAAGGTTATCCCACAGTCGGGTATGCGGATCCAAGGCGGGCAGGGGAAAAGAAGAAAGCAAATCCGCGGGGGCAGGCGGGCAATTGGTATGCCAAGGCGATCCTTGCGGCCATGAAGCTGCGATGTGCTGAACCGGAGTGGGTGAGCGTAATCGTACTTCCGATGGTCCCTCGCTACCTTGAGTTGTATGCACAGACAAAGGGATCTTTGGACGCAGCTCAAATTGAGGTGTGGTGGATAGAGCGAAGCGGCGTTTTGGTGAAGGAAACCGGCACCTAGACCGGCTCTGGGTATGGCCAACACGTTCAATCCAGGAGCGGTGCCAGGTCCTTCCAATGGTCTAAGGACCCAGGTCGGTGACGTAGCCTGGGCAAGAGGTTAAGACTCTAGGAAGCTTTCGGTGCTGTCTTTGCCTTCAGGACTGTCTTTGCGTTCGATTGTTGCTTTACCGCCGAGAACAACTACGCCAAACGCGATCCCCGCCATAGCGAAGCCCAGCATATTCTTGAGGCCTGCATGCAGGAACTGCTTATTCTCGCTATCTTTTTGGGACTCTAGCTTTAGAATTTCCATGATCTGTTCGAGGTAGTACTTCCTTTCCTCGAAGCTCAGCCCATCCTGATTGAGCTGCCTTTGAATTATGTCTCGCGTCTGTTGGCAGGATTCGTGGAAACGATCCTGGCTCTCCTTATTGGCGAACAGCGTTGTCTTGTGCATCTTCTTCATTGCACCTACGACGCCAGTGGCAAAATCTGCGAACACGGGGAACTGTTCAACGATCTTCAGCGCCAGTTCCGCATCCATGTCGGGCATCATCATGGCGAACTTGATCATTTTCGCTTTGGAGAGATTCCTCCAGGACTCGATTCCAAGCTCCTGCTTGATTTGGCCTTCATTCGTGTAACGCATGTTGGGTCCGTCCGTCCTGTTGCGATCTCTTCAAATTTTAGTAGGGGCTGTGACAGCCGACGATGAACCAGCGGTCGTCGTGCCAGAAGGCCGAACCACCCCCCGGCGAGGGCCTGGTGGCCCGGACGAATGACCTGGTTGCGATCCGCTCGCGGCGTGGGGAGCATTTAGGGATCGGGGCTGGGCCGCATTCGGTGCACAGTAGGCTGTGTGAATGACAACCACAGTGCCTTCACTCACTTCTGTTTCCCTGTACCCAGGCAACGGGTCCTTCATTGTGAAATATGAACTGAGCGGACCTGTGCCCCAGTCGGACACATTCCTGATCGGCATTCACGGAGCAAGCAGGGACGACCGAACAATCCGCCAGCTCGGTGTTAAGTTTTTAGACGGTGAGTGCATCGCAAACTTTGTGTTCGATCACAACGCAGTCCGACAGGAAAACTTCGAATACGTACCTGTTGGTGACGACGCGCGGGTGATTCACACACCCCTTCCTTCCGAACCTCTCGACGACCTCGGTGTATCTCCCAAGCTTCGTGGATATTTGAACTATGCAGGTGTTGACCATCAAACGGATGTCAAGGTCCAAATCATCGACTAGCATCCATGGGCCACCCTGGCCACACTCAAGTGCAGCCCCATCTGCCCGAGGTGCCTGGTAGACCCTTCGACGCGCACCGCGGCGCAGCTCGAACGTGCCGCAGCGCCGATTCCCATGGCCGTACGCTACGCATGATCGGGTTCAGCAATCAGTGATGGCCTCCAGCAGCCACTGTTCCGCAAGGGGTTCGCGGCGCAGTTCAAAGGTCCGCAGCTGCGAGTCGGACCCGCCGAGACGAACCTGGACACGCCAGTGTTCGATGTCGACGACGTTTCCTACGCCTACGGGGACACTTCGGCGGGTCTCCCACCATGAGTCCCTGGTGAACCAGTGGACAGGTTCTTCGGTGACGGCCCAGATGCGGCCGTCGTAGCGGACGGCCAGGGGAGTGCCTGCGGTGGTGAAGCGGACGTCCACTGATGCGTTGAGGGTGGGGGCTTCTGTGGTGACGGTCATGAGGTTTAGTTCCTTGGTGGTGCTGGGGTGTGGTTAGGCGGCTTTGACGAGGGGGAGTTCGTCCCAGTGGGTGGTGTATCTGGGGGAGAGCATGTCGCGTTTCATGGTCCAGTCCGGCCCGCCCCTGATCCCGCCGTGGCCCAGGCCGATGGAACCGCGCCCGTACCGGCGGGTGACGTCCTCCAGCAGGGTTCCGATGTGGCGTTCCTCGTGCGGGTTCTCGAACAGTGACAGCGGCGCCTGGTTGCCGGTGGGGCGCAGGTCGGTGACCATGATCCCTGCCCGGGCGTACCGGACGCCCTCGACAATCCGGGGCAGGAGAGCGTGGCCGGCCTTTGTCAGGATCACCGGGTCGGCCGTGGGCATCGGCAACGGAACGCACACCGAGGGGTACGAGGTGTCGTTGGGGTTGAAGTGCGAGGTGCCGGCAAACGCGGTCAGGACCTTGGCCTGCAGCCTGTGTTTGGCCAGCCGCGCTGAGGCTTGCTGTCCGTAGACGCTCATGACCTGCCGGATCCCCGCGGCCGTGGTGATGGGTTTGGCGAAGGAGCGGGAGAAGATCAGCTGGTCCCGACCGATCCGTTCTTCCTCCATGGGGATGCAGGGAGTGCCCTGCAGTTCCAAGACGGTGCGCATCATGACCACGTTGAACTTGTCCCGGATCGTGACCGGGTCGGCCCGGACCAGGTCGGCGATGGTGAAGATGCCCATTACGTTCAGCCGCCGGGTCAGCCGGCCGGCGATGCCCCACACTTCCTCGACGGACAGCCGGCCCAGCAGGGCCTCCCGCTCGGCAGCGGGAACGGAGTCCCAGTGGCACACCCCGGCGAAGGCTTTGTTGTTCTTCGCCCACTTGTTGGCCAACTTTGCCAGCGTCTTCGTCGGTGCGATCCCGACACAGACCGGCACTCCGACGTTCCGCCGGACGGCCGCCTTCATGGACCGGCCCATCGCGGCCAGTTCGTCGGGAGTGCCTTTGACGCCGAGGAAGGCTTCGTCGATGCTGTAGACCTCCAGCCAAGCCGAGTACCGGCCCAGCAAGTCCATCACCCTGGCACTGATGTCCCCGTACAGCTCGTAATTGCTGGACAACGCGACCAGGCCCCATTCCTTCGCCCGCGGGGCGAGCTTGAACCAGGGATCGCCCATGCCGATGCCCAAGGCTTTGGCTTCGGGGGAGCGGGTAACAGCGCACCCGTCATTGTTGGACAGCACGATCACGGGCTTGCCCTCCAGGGAAGGGTTGAACGCCCGCTCCGCGGAGGCGTAGAAGCAGTTCACGTCAACGTGCGCGATCTGGGGCATGTGCCGCATCAATGCCGGCTTAGACATCCAGCACCGCAGAAGAGGCATTTCGTTCCCGCTTAATGGAAAAGCGCGCGTTAGACATGATGTAAGCACCTGGTCGCTACACCCCAGATGGTCAGGTCCGAGAGGGCAGGGACCTCGATGTCCGGGTACGCCGGGTTTTCCGCTTGAAGCACCACACCGGTGGGTGTGATCCGCAGACGCTTGATGGTCAGCTCCCCGTCCAGTACGGCCACGACCACGGCCCCGTCGTGCGGCTCCAGGGCACGGTTCACGATCAGCTCATCCCCGTCGCTGATCCCGGCGCCGGTCATCGACTCTCCGGAGACCCGCACCACATAGGTGCTCGTGACGTCTTTAATCAGGTGCGCGTTCAGGTCGAGCCGGCCATCAAAGTAGTCCTGCGCCGGCGACGGGAACCCCGCCGCCACCGGCACCGGAGAGACCAGCACCGACAACAACGAAGCGCCCGCATCTATCATGCGGGGACCAATAATCACGCCCACAACACACCTTATTCGAATATCTGTTCGATAAGATTCAATGGTAGCCCCTGGCTAGGACAGAGCAACCAACAGATGCTTGTGGACCTTACGGAGGAGGGGCTGCTGCCCACCGCAGCGGCCGCTGACGGCCCCTGCTGACCGATACCAGAGTAGCGTCAGGGGCCGGGATGGCGACCCCAGGCGAAGTTCCTGCAGAAGCCATGAGTCGGCAGCCAAGGACCTCGAGATCTCGCAGGTAATGTTAGGCAGGGTTGGCGCTTTGCTCGCAACGCCTTCCGGTTGGGGCCCCAGCCGATCATTGCCCGAAGACTCGGCTTGCAGAATTGGAGTGCATGTGTCGCCATCACGAGATGACCGGTCAGCGACCGACGACCCCTACGCCACGGGCTCCGTTCATACATTGAGGCACGGGTGGCGCCAGTGACGGTGACAGAGACTTTCATTGAGGAGCTGGTCGTGAAGTCGCGCCATCGGGTCAAGAGCTATGGGGAGGTCTTCACCCCACGTCACATGGTCAACCGGATGCTCGACTTGGTCCGCGATGAGTTGGAGGCCGGCCGCGACTTCGTCGACAAGACCTTCCTTGAACCTGCAGCGGGGGACGGCAACTTCCTGGTCGCGATCCTGCGTCGCAAGCTTAACGCGATCGAGAAGCGGTACCCGGTCGAGGAGTGGCCGGAAGAGTCGTTGTTCGCACTGGCCTCTATCTACGGCATCGAGCTGCTTGAGGACAACCACCAGGACGCGAAGGCGATCATGCTCGCCGAGTTCCTGGGCTTCCACCAAACCCACGGCACTCCCTGCGGCCCGAACACCGACCTACGCCGGGCGGCAGTGTTTCTCATCGACACGAACATCGCCCGCGGGAACACCCTAACCGGCCAGAACTCGGAGGGCCAGGACATCCAGTTCTCGTGGTGGAACCGGGTTGAAGGAGCCCCAGGCATGGTGCAGCGTGAGCCGTTCACACTCGCCTCGTTACGCGACGACGGCGGCTTCGATTTCACCTTCTACGACAGCTATCAAGTGTGCCGGATCGACAAGGTCCACAAGAAAGTGAGGGCCGGTGCCTAGTCCGAACATCAGCACGTTCCGCGAAATCACGCCGCTGATCTACTCATGGACGACGTCCGACATCCCCAAGTACGACGGCTGGGAGAAAATCGGGTACACGGAACAGCAGACCGCCGACGCCCGTATTGCACAGCAGGCATCCCAGCTGTCCGTCGAGAAGAAGAAACTGTGGGCACGCCGAGCCTTGTTCACGTCTGAAACCGGCGGGCGTTTTACCGACAAGGACTTCCACGCCTATCTTCACCAGCAAGGCGTCGATCGCGAGACCCAGCCCAAGCGCACGGAATGGCATCACTTTAAGGTTGCTCCGAAGAGGTCACTAGATTACTTCAATGACTTCGCGGGCCAAGATTTCTCTGATTTGTTGAGCACAGGGGTGGAAGAGGACTACGTCCTGCGCCCCGAGCAGCAGGCAGCCGTCGACCAGGCAGTGGCTGCTTTCCAGCAGTCAGGGCAGAGCGAGGTCCTTTGGAATGCCAAGCCGCGGTTCGGCAAGACACTGACGACATACGACCTGATGCGGACCCTGGACGTCCGGCGGGTCCTGATTGTCACTAACCGCCCCGCAGTCGCGAACTCCTGGCACGATGACTTCGTCCGCTTCATCGGTCACCAAACGACGTTCAAGTTTGTCTCGGAGTCCCCTTCGCTGGCGGGCCCTGTGCCTATGACACGCGAGCAGTGGCGGGCCTTCTCGGGCGACCATCAGGATGAGGACCCGCGGATCGTGGAGTTCCTGTCGCTGCAGGACCTCAAGGGGTCACAGTACTTCGGCGGTACGTACGACAAGCTCAAGCACATTACACGGTTCGACTGGGATCTGCTGGTGATCGATGAGGCCCATGAGGGCATCGACACCATCAAGACCGGTGTCGCGTTCGAACAGATCAAGCGCAAGTGGACACTGCACCTGTCGGGCACGCCGTTTAAGGCACTGGCGGACGGAAAGTTCGACCAGGACCAAATCTTCAACTGGACCTATGAGGACGAGCAGACAGCCCGTCAGCAATGGGAGAACAACGGCCAGGAGAACCCGTACGCGGAGCTGCCGACGCTGAACCTGTTGACCTACCAGATCTCGCGGATGATCACGGACCGTCTGGCCGAGGGCGTCGCCATCAAAGAAGATGAGGAGAACATCGACTACACGTTCGACCTCAACGAGTTCTTCGCGACGAAAGACAACGGCTTCTTCGAACATGAGCTCGAGGTCATCAAATTTCTCGACTGCCTCGTGGCCAATGAGAAGTACCCGTTCTCCACGCCCGAGCTGCGCGATGAGGTTCGCCACTCCTTCTGGCTGCTCAACCGCGTGGCCTCGGCCAAGGCGCTGGAGAAGCTCCTTAAGAGGCACGACGTCTTCAAGGACTACACCATCATCTTGGCGGCCGGCGACGGACGCTCGGATGAGACCGACCCGGTCGCAGTAGGCAAGTCCCTCGACAAGGTGCGCATGGCTATTGCCGAGGCCGAGAAGTCGGACGGCAGGACAATAACGCTGTCTGTCGGGCAGCTAACCACAGGCGTCACCGTGCCGGAGTGGACCGCGGTCATCATGCTGTCGAACCTGTCCTCACCTGCCCAGTACATGCAGGCGGCGTTCCGGGCGCAGAATCCCTGCACGTTCGAGCGCGGTGGGCGCGTGTTCCAGAAGCAGAACGCATACATCTTCGATTTCGCACCCGAGCGTACGCTGACCATATTCGACGCCTTCGCAAACAACCTGCACCCATACCCCCCGGGCGACCAGCGGGCACGACAGGACAATATCGGCCGGCTGCTGAACTTCTTCCCGGTGTTGGGTGAAGACGCTGAGGGCCGGATGATAGAGCTCAATGCCTCCCAGGTCCTGACATTCCCGCAGGTGTTCAAGGCTCGCGAGGTTGTGCGCCGTGGCTTCCTGTCGAATTTGTTGTTCGCGAACGTGGCAGGCATCTTCCGGTATTCCGAGCACTTTAAGGAGATCCTGGAGAAGCTGCCCACGGCGAAGCAGGGCAAGGTCAACACTGGGGAGTCCATCGAGTTTCCACAGCCGCCGCCCACCACAGACCTCGACGGCAACGTCAAGGTCGACGTGGAGACGGTTATCAACCCCAAGGTCGCCGAGCTCGGCAAGCCCGTCTACAGCCTCGAGGAGATCCCTACGCCCGAGCCCGATGCCCCGGCGTCTACGACGGCGACAGCCATCGCCAAGGCGGTTACCGAGCAAACGCGCTCCAAGCGCGAAGAGTTGACGAAGGCATACGGGCTCACCGCGGCGCAGGCCCAGCGTGACGTCAAGCGCACCGAGCAGGCCGTGAAGCACCAGGTCGAGCGCGCATATACCGAGCACAACATCGCCAGTAAGCACATCGAGGACGAGCTAAAGAATGCGGCCACGGAGGCCGATGCCCAGGCTGTTGAGGCCAAGAAGGCAGAGCAAGACGAAGCGTTCAAGGCCAACGTCCTGGCCATCGTAGACAAGACGATGGCCGAGATCGTACCCGAGGTGGTCACTCGCGAGGAGACCAAAAAGGAGCAGGGGCGGGCAGACCAGACAATGGACGACGCTCGCTCCCACCTTCGCGGATTTGCCCGCACGATCCCCATGTTCCTCATGGCATATGGGAATCGCGGCATCCGGTTATCCAACTTCGACGACTACACGCCCGGCCCTGTGTTCGAGGAGATCACGGGCATCAGCGAGGCTGAGTTCCGTCTGCTGCGTGACGGCCAGGAAGTCGCGGAGGAGAACGGCAACGTGACGATGATCCCTGGCCTTTTCGACGAGACGGTCTTCGACCAAGCCATCCAGGAGTTCCTGGACAAGAAGGAAACTCTCGCCGATTACTTCGACGACGCGCAGACCGAGAACATTTTCGCGTACATCCCGCAGCAGAAGACGTCCTTGGTTTTCACCCCTCCACCAGTGGTTAAGACCATGGTCGACACCTTGGCAGAGGAGGATCCGGGGATCTTCACCGACCCTGACAGGACCTTCGCCGACCTGTTCTCAACTGCAGGGTTGTTCTTGATGGAACTCGTGCGACGTCTCGACACCGGCCTCACTGAAGTGTTCCCGGACCAGGAGGAGAGACTGCGGCACATCTTGACCTCACAGATCTTCGAGATGAGCCACAACGAGATTCTCCACCGAATCACCATCGAGGCGGTCTCCGGCGGTGTACCCGAGCGCAAGGCGTGGATCGAAGGCTCCGGTCACTTCCGTGTTGGAAACCTGGCCCGGATGACCCCGAATGAGCGGCAGAAGATGGTCGACGACATGCTACGGAAGGGCACTGACCATGACTAAGAAATTCGATGTTGTCATCGGTAACCCGCCCTACCAGGAGGAAGCTCAGGGCGCGGGTACCCGAGACACCCCCGTCTACCACCTGTTCATGGAGGCGGCCTACGAAGTCGGCAAGAAGGCCGTACTCATCACCCCAGCACGCTTCCTGTTCAACGCGGGTTTCACGCCCAAGGCATGGAACGAGAAGATGCTCGCGGACAAGCACTTGAGCGTTCCGCACTACGTCCCCAACAGTGATGAACTCTTCCCCGGCACCGACATTAAGGGCGGTATCGCGGTCACCTACCGCGACGAGGACAAGGAACACGATCCGATTGGGATCTTTGCAAAGTACCCGGAGTTGAACTCGATCCTCCTCAGGGTCATTGACTCGCACCATCGGTCGATGGAGCCGGAGATCACAAGTTCGCGCTCGTTTCGGTACACCGAGGAGTTGTACGTTGCCCACCCAGCGCTCCGGAAGCTTCGCCCGAAGGGGAACGAGTATCTGATCAGCACCAATACGTTCGCCCAGTTCGAAGAGGTACTCTTCTCCGAGCGCCCTGACGGACCGGAGACATGGTCAAGGATCCTTGGATTGGATGGGCGAGGCCGGGGATACCGCTGGATCCTCACTGAGTACCTCACGGGACCGGAGAGTCTCGGGGCGTACAAGGTCGTGCTCCCGGCTGCAAACGGTTCGGGCACCTTGGGTGAGGTCCTGTCGACTCCACTCGTCGCTGGCCCGCAGGTGGCGGTCACTCAGACCTTCATCACGATCGGATGCTTCAACGATGAGGCGGCCGCTGCCGCATGCCTCAAGTACGTCCACTCCAAGTTCGCCCGAGCCCTTCTAGGCGTTCTGAAGATCACTCAGCACAATCCCGCAAAGGCCTGGAAGTACGTCCCGCTGCAGGACTTCACATCAGGATCCGACATCGACTGGACCAAACCGATCCCGCAGATCGACCAGCAGCTGTACTCCAAGTACGGGCTCGACGCCGACGAAATCGACTTTATCGAGGCCCAGGTCAAGCCGATGGGATGACCGCTGGAGAGGCAGGCCAGAGGTTGATAAGCCTTAGTCTGCTCTCCTGGCGCCCCCGAGTGTCCACTGCCGCCACCGCGCGAGCCCGCCCGCAGTCGCTATACGTCCTGCGGGCGATCGGCTGTGTACTCCTGCGTGCCCTTGATCATGCGCGTCATGGCCCGCACAGAGTCAGGGTTTTCCTCCCAGCGGCTCCCATCACGCGTGCAAGCACTGAACGACCTAACGCCGGCTTCCTGGGCGGCCTCTCGAAGCTCGGACCAAGCCACTTCCAGGTCCGTCACCTGTGCCGGCGTCAGGGCCGGCGTTCAGTCTCCACGGCTGGTGGCACAGCGAAGGGCCCAAGTGCTGCAGTTGGTGTCCGGCGCCGGCCAATAAAGTCTCGCAGTCGAAAAGCCATATCTCCTCTTAGTAAATCGGGTAGTCCAAGTCGTCAAGCACTGGGTCCTCAGCAAGCTCAACATCCCCCAGGGCTTTTTCCTTTGACACCTCTTGCCCCTGAGGATCCAGCAATGCCCAACGAAAAACAGGATCCGCGCCAGGCTGAACGACCCGTCGCACCCAACGGTAACCATGCTCTTTCAGCTTTTCCTTATCGTCCCGGAACTGCTTGTCCTTTGCGACCACCCGCTGGACCCTAGCTTTCCCGGATTCACCGGATACGCACTCGCTGCAAACGTGCCGGCGGCCGTCAGCGCTGGATGGCCACCGGCCGAAGGCCTCTGCCGGCAGCATCTCTCCGCACCGTTTGCACTTCTTAGGGTCATGGATGTGAGACCCAGCGCTAAGATCGACCACTTCCTTGCAATACCCGCACGACTTCAAGTCCATGCCCCGCAAGGTACCAGAGAGACCGACACCGGATGTGGGAACGGGTCAGGGGTGAAGGGCAGGCTCGCTGGGCTCGCCCTGGTTTCCGCTGCGCTTCAACCAGTTGAGGGGCGTCCGCTGGCGCGGCCGGCTGTTGGGTCCAGTGCCGGCTCCGCAGAGCTCCGCCGTCCCTGGCCCTGTGTGTCTACGACGTTTTTTGGCTGCTGTCCTTCGGATTGTACGTGCCCGTTCCGGCCCCTCTAGCCCCTATCGTTCCTCCGGGGCCTGCGGCCCGCAAAAGTCTTCTCCGGCGCTCCTTCGTCGCTGATTTCCTCCGAAGATTTTCCGGGTCTTGCCCTGCGGGTAGACGGGACTGCACGGGCACAGCTCCGCAAGCTTCGCCAGCAGCCAAAAAACAACGGGGGGAGAGGGAAGCTGGCCGGTCACCTGAGCCGCCCGACACCCCCCACGTCTCTGCAAGGACAAAAACCATGAACGCAGTAAGCAAAAAGACCGTGACCCTCGCGGACACGGAGGAAACCATCGACGGCGTGACCGTGCTGGGTGATTACCACATGAACGGTGGCTACGACTGGATGGAGTTGATCGAAGAGCACGGCTGGGCCGTGCTCTCCAGCTGGGGCTGTGACGGCTGGGACCTTGGCCAGTGGCCCTACGTCATGGTCGCCGTTACCCGCACCGCTGACAGCATCGGCAACCTGTTTGGCATCGCCACCTACTGCGAGGGCGACGTGACGTGCACCTACTACCGGACGAAAGCCCGCCTGTGGGACGCGATCACCGAGCAAGCATTCTTCCACTGGAAGAACGGGCAGGCTCAAGGCCCGGCAGACCTGCCGGAAGCCGCCGCAGAACTGCCCAGCCGGTACCGGATGCCCTACGCCGTGCTGGACGCCGCCTAACCAGCACTGACAACCGCTGTACTGCCCGGCCGGAGCCGGGCAGTACAGCACCCCAACCGACTTCAAAGGAGCCAGCACATGAGCAACGACACCACCGCCGCAAAGGGCATCACCGCCCTGATCTACCGTGACTCCCTGGGCACGGACTTCTCAAACCGGGGCATCTCCGCCCGCGTCATGGAAGTAACCGTCATTGGCGAGGGCATCGACCCGGTATTCGAGGCCACCGAGGAACGGCCCGCCGTCCGACTCGTCAAAAACGAGCACTTCCACCGCGAAACCGTGATCCACGCCGAGCCGGTCACCCCGGCCGATGAACCCGCCCCGTGGTACATGTTCGGCGGAACGTTCATCTTCAGCAGTGACGCGAGATTCCGACGCGCAGCCGGACACTACGGAGCCGTCCCGCTGCACGACCGCCGCGAATAGGGCCGAGGGTGGCCGGTCTTTCGGGGCCGGTCACCGCGGGCGGTCCGCCGCAGGTGGACGGCTTGTGCTGGTGGTCGCCTGCGGCGGACCGCCGATCCCGCCGTAACCAGGTGCCGGGCGGCGGCCGCCGGCGGCAAGCCCTTCGTGGCAATGACCCTGGGGTTGTCCATGGCCCGGAGCGAAAGGCAGGCTCGCGGGGCTCGCCCTGGTTTCCGCTGCGCTCCAACCAGTTGACGGGCGTCCGCTGGCGCGGCCGGCTGTTGGGTCCAGGGCGCGCCGTCGCAGAGCTCCGGACCCCCTGGCCCTGTGTGTCTACGACGTTTTTTGGCTGCTGTCCTTCGGATTGTACGTGCCCGCCCCAACCCGGCTAGCCCCTCCTTCGTCGGGGCCTGCGTCCCGAAAATTCTTCAGCCAGGGATCAACGCTCCGCGCCGATCCCGCAAGATTTTTCGGCCCTTGCCCTGCGGGTAGTCGGGCCGGTTCGGGCACAGCTCCGCAAGCTTCGCCAGCAGCCAAAAAACAACGGGGGAAGGGAAGCTGGCCGGTCACCTAGGCCGCCCCACACCCCCCACGTCTCTGCAAGGACAAAAACCATGACCGAAAAACTGACCATCTCCGGTTCCGCTGACCTGCTCGCCGCCGTCCCGCACCTGCTGGGCAACCAGCCCAAGGAGTCGTTTGTCGTGCTGACCTCCCGCTTCGGCACCCTTGGAGCAACCCTCCGCATGGACGCACCGGCAGAGGCCGCACCACTGGATTACGCCCAAATGATGGCGACCTACGCCGCCAACGACGAGAAGGCCACGGGCAGCTTCGTGATCGTTTACACGGACGAGAAACCGGCCTACGGCTTCCCCTACGCCGCCCACGTGCTCGCACTCAGCACCGAGCTGGCCACTGCACGGATGCCCGTAAAAAGCGTCTTCCTCGTGACGGGCACCTACTGGGCAACCTACGGCACTCCAGAGAGGAACTCGCTGGATGAAATCCGCGACAGCAACGCCAACGTCACCTTGACCTATTTCGGATCCGCCCCCGATATCGACGTCTACAACCCCGAACTGTTGGGCGCGCGGGCCCTTCCGGTGCAGGCACCGGAAGGCACGGATCAGGACCTGGAAACCGCGTGCGGGGCATGGGCAGCCGTGCTGGACGGCGAAGGTACGCCGGACACGGAAACGGCGCGCCAGCTGGCCGCAGCATTCCAGCACCGCCACATCCGTGACTACCTATTTCGGGACACCATCACCACGCATAACGGCAACTTCGGTGACACCCTGACCGGCAAGTTCACCGCCCGCCCCGACTGGACGCGAGTGGACCGCGCGGAGGCTATTGCCTTCGACCTGATGAAGGTCGTACCCACCGGGCAGCGCGCCCCCATGCTGGCCCTGATGGGCTGGCTGGAATGGCTCAAAGGCCGAGGAACCCAGGCAGACCGCTACCTGAAACTTGCGGCCGAGGACGTTTCGGACTTCCGGCTCGCCGTGCTCCTGCGGGAACTCATCAACCGCGGAGCCGTCGCAGACGTCGCCCGAGACGAGGGCACTTCCTACCAGCGCCACCTGATCTAGGACAGCCGAGGCCGGGACGGATCACCTTCGAGGTATCCGTCCCGGCCTTCCCGTGGCGGGGCGGCCTCCCCCGCTGGCGCTCCTCCGGCCGCCGAGTCACGCTGACGCGGGCGCAGCCACCCACCCAGTCAGCATGCAGGATCCCGGACTACAGTAGGCAAAGACGCCACAAACGGGAGGGACGCTGTGGGCACCGAATACATCTTGACCGACGACGACAGGCCGGCCGCTGACGCGAGCCTGGCCGAGGACATCATCGAGCTGCAGCTGCTCACGGCCGGCGAAAAGACCGGTCCACTGGACACGGCGCACGCCCAGGAACACCACAACTTCTAAACCCGGCGCAGCCAAACTGCTGCGCCTATAGATTCCCTTGCAGAGGAAGCAGCGAGAGCCGGCACCAAGTGCCGGCTCTCGCTGTATATATTGCGCCAAAGAGTCATCGAGCTGATCGAGTGGCGGGCGGCGTGACGGGTTCCTGCACCCGGCGACGGGTGGGGCTTGGGCCCTAGGTCAGCCAAATTTGTAAGCGCTTATAGTGGACCCGTCATCCCGGGCAGGGCTGGAAAAGGAACTAGCCTACTAAACCGATTTGTGCAACCTCTGTGGATTACTTCGGGAATTCTGTGTATTCACAAATTTGCTGTCCGGGAAACTCGGGAATTCGGGTCCCGTACAACTAAGATGGGTTTGTTCCGCCTTTACGGCTTGGAAGGGCTGCCGGTCCGACCGTGCAGCTCCTGACTCCAGGAGAGGGGGTGGGGCAATGACTAAACGAGTCAAACGCAAGGTGTCCGCGCAAACGCAAGACGCCGCGCAACGCTTACTGCTAGTAAGGCAGATCGTAGGCGTATGCACGGCGTTCGTAGTTCTTGCAAGGGCGCTGTTTGGCTGGCATAGCTAGCCTCACAGCAGGTGGTGGTCCAGTTCGCAGCTGGGCCATCACTTGTTTAAGCCACCACTTGTTGGGTGTGCCAAGTATGCGTGCATATGCCCGCATACGCGGTGTCCCGCGCGGTGATGACTTCCATAGACTATCCCAAAGGAACGTTAGGGAACACTCTGCGCGAGTAAAAACTAAGACTTTTTTTATGGTCTTCCATAAAAAGGAATCCATTTTTTAGGTTCTCTTCGTATTCGAGAACGTATAAGAGTCCACAGATAGAGGCTCTAGAGAAGTCCTTCGAGATATGTCATCGGCTTATTCACACGGCTATTGAAGATCAGTCTTCAAGCAGCGGGTATCAACCCTCCACAATTGCCAATGTTTCCCTTCATCAGCCGACTCGCCAGGGACAAGGGCAGGCTCGCTGGGCTCGCCCTGGTTTGCGCTGCGCTTCAACCAGTTGGAGGGCGTCCGCTTCGCGGCCGGCTGTTGGGTCCAGTGCGTGCCGTCGCAGAGCTCCGGACCCCCTGGCCCTGGTGTGTCTACGACGTTTTTTGGCTGCTGTCCTTCGGATTGTACGTGCCCGTTCCGGCCCCTCTAGCCCCTCCGTTCCTCCGGGGCCTGCGGCCCGCAAAAGTCTTCTCCGGCGCTCCTTCGTCGCTTATTTCCTCCGAAGATTTTCCGGGTCTTGCCCTGCGGGTAGACGGGCCTGCACGGGCACAGCTCCGCAAGCTTCGCCAGCAGCCAAAAAACAACGGGGGGAAAGGGGAAGCTGGCCGGTCACCTGATCGCCCCACACCCCCCACGTCTCTGCAAGGACAAAAACCATGAACGATCGCATTGCACGCGCAGCCCTGACCCGCCTGTTCGAACCAAACGACACGGTAGGGCGGACCCTTGTGGGCAGGCTCGGCGCGTACGCCGCGCTGCGGCTCGCCACCGGTGCCCAACCGGCCCACACCCTCCCGGACGTGACACCCGAGGAACTGGCAGACGCACTGAATCGCTGGGCACCCCGCGTGCCGGATCTGGACCCGGAAAAGGACCTGGCCACCATCGAACGCCTGGGCGGAGGGTTTCTGATCCCCGGCGACGAGCACTGGCCCACCGGTCTGGACGACCTCCCGGACGCGCCGCTGGGCCTCTGGTACCGGGGCAACATCGGCAACGGAATCCCCGACCCGTCCAACTGCGCTGCGCTGGCCGGATCACGTGACTGCACCAGCTACGGCGCGGCCGTCACCGGCGATATCGCCTACAGCCTGGCTCAGCGCGGAATCTGCGTGATCGCCGGACTCGCCTACGGCATCGACGCCCACGCCCACCGCGCCGCACTGGCCGGAAGCGCCGGCAACGCCCCGGCCACCATCGCCGTCCTGGCCGGGGGACTGGACCGGGACTACCCGTCCGGGAACGCCGACCTCGCGGCCGCGATCCGCGCCAACGGACTCACACTCTCCGAGCTGCCCCCAGGATCCGCCCCCACCCGGTACCGCTTTCTGCAGAGGAACCGCATCATCGCGGCCCTGGCCGGTGTGACCTGTGTCGTGGAAGCCCGCTGGCGCTCCGGTGCGCTGAACACCGCCCACCACGCCGAAACCATCGCCCGGCACGTCGCCGCTGTCCCCGGGAGCGTCCACAGCGCAAACTCCGCAGGATGCCACCGGCTCCTGAAAGAAGGAGGCGCGGCGCTGGTCACCGACGCGGACGAACTGACCGAACTGCTCGCCAGCTAAGTAGACCGGTGGCCGGGACCCGCGTCCCGGCCGCCGCCCAGCTTTTGACGAAGGGAACAGGACCATGACGGACTTTTGGGATGCTGACGGCGACTTCGACTATGAAGCGCACTACGAGGCAGGCCAACGCGAGAAAGCGGCCGACACCGCCGCATGGATCGGTCACCCGGGAATGACGGATGCCATCTACTACTTCGGCCTGCAGGGCGGGGCAAACTCGACGTTTACGCCCGAACTGCTCTCAGCGCTGGACACATGGCAGGTCCAGCTCGAAAAGAGCGAAGCCGCCCCGGCCGACCAGGAAATCAAAGAGCTGCACCGACAGACGGAAGAAACCACCCGCGCGATCCTAGCAATGATCGACAGCGCCAGATAGGTGCCGGCGGGCTGTTCGCCTTGAGTGGGCGGGCGGTCCGCCGCAGGTGGCTGACCCGGGCGGATGGTTGCCGGCGACGGACCGCCGTTCCCGCAACCGCCGGCAGTGCTCACCTGGCGCGTGCGGCAAGCCCGAGCTGGTTCAGCCCTGGGCATTTCGAGTGGGGCCAGGAACAAAAGGCAGACTCGCAGGGCTCGCCCTGGTCTCCGCTGCGCTCCACCCAGGAGCCGGTCCTGCGCTGCGCTCCGGCCTATAAAGGCGCGTTTTTGCCTTACAAGTGGCTGGGTTGTTCTCCGTACAAGGCCACTGATCGTAGCCGTCCGGGGGCCCGACCCGTCAACCCACACTCCCGTCCAGACCCACGCGGTCGCTGCGCTCCCTTAGTTCGCGGACCTGCCCGTGCGCTCTTCGGGGTTGACGGCCTACCCTCGACCGGCTGCGACAGTGAGCAGCGGGCCCGCATTCTAAGAATGCGGACCCGCTGCTTGTAAACATCCTGCTGCTTACACCTTCGAGCATGACACATCGGCGGACTTGCTTCGGAGTTTCGGGCCCAGCCGTCACCGGCCAACTGGGGGGAATAGCCGGTGACGGGGGCACTCCCAGCTTACCGCCAGAGATCCTGGTTTCCGCTGCGCTTCAACCAGTTGATGGGCGTCCGCTTCGCGGCCGGCTGTTGGGTCCAGTGCGTGCCGTCGCAGAGCTCCGGACCCCCTGGCCCTGGTGTGTCTACGACGTTTTTTGGCTGCTGTCCTTCGGATTGTACGTGCCCGTTCCGGCCCCTCTAGCCCCTCCGTTCCTCCGGGGCCTGCGGCCCGCAAAAGTCTTCTCCGGCGCTCCTTCGTCGCTTATTTCCTCCGAAGATTTTCCGGGTCTTGCCCTGCGGGTAGACGGGCCTGCACGGGCACAGCTCCGCAAGCTTCGCCAGCAGCCAAAAAACAACGGGGGGAGAGGGAAGCTGGCCGGTCACCTGATCGCCCCACACCCCCCACGTCTCTGCAAGGACAAAAACCATGAACGCAACACCCACACTCGAAATGCTCGATCCGGCCACCCTGACCGTCGATATCAACGTCCGGAAGGACGCCGCCCTGACCGCCGATTTCATTGCCAGCATCAAGGAACATGGCGTGATGGAACCAGTGATCGCCCACCGCAAGGACGACGGAACCGTGCACGTCCTGATGGGCCAGCGCCGGACCCGCGCCGCCGTCCAAGCAGGGCGGGACAGCATCCCGGTAATGATCATCGAAAGCCCCGAAGAAGCCGAACGTATCGTCACGCAGGTTGTGGAGAACATCCAGCGGGCCGAACTGACCGAAGCCGACGAGGCCGACGCCTACCACCAGCTGTCCCTGATCGGCGTCTCGGCCGCCGCGATCGCCAAGAAGACCGGACGGACCAAGACCACCGTCGAGTCCGCCCTTAAAGCCAAGTCCACCGAGACCGGAGCCGCCGCCCTGGGCAAGGGATACACCATCGAAGAGGCTTTGGTACTCGCGGAATTTGAGTCAGACGAGGAAGCCACCGCCGAGCTCGAGTCCGTCATCATGGACGAACCCGACATGCTCCTGCACGTCACCCAGCAGCTGCGCGACAAGCGCGACCGCGCCGCCGCGCTGGCCGCACTCACCGCAGAGCTGGAATCGGACGGAACGACTGTTGTCCCGGAATGCGGGTACGGGGAGGACAGCGAAACCCTCCGGGTCACGTCCCTGAAAAGGGCGGACGGCGAACCGGCCACAGACGAAGACGGAAACGCCGTCTACATCGAGACGGACTATCGCGGCGAACACTCCGCCGTCGCCGTCGTCACCGGCTGGAAAGACCTGGGCTTCACCCTCCGCTACTACAGCGGCTACGGCACGTCATCGGCCCCGAAAGGACCGATGACCGATGAGCAGAAGGCCGAACGGAAAACCCTGATCGAGAACAACAAGCTGATGCAGTCCGCAACTGTGGTCAGGCGTGAATGGGTCAAAAACCTGCTGGCAAAGAAGCAGGCCCCCAAGGGCTGGCAATACTTCACCGTCCACGCGATCACCCACCACTCCGAAACCGCCAGCGGCTACGAGGGAAAGGTAGCCGCTGAGATGGCCGGGGCGAAGTTCGAAGAATCCAACCAGTGGGCATGGAACCCGCTCAGGGACCACGTCGCCAAGACCACCACACGGCCGGAATTCTCCCTGATCGCGCTGATCTGCGCCGGGTACGAAAAGACCATCCAAAAGGACTCGTGGCGCTCACCCAGCCAAACCCACCGGGACTACCTGAACCAGCTGGTCCTCTGGGGCTACATGGCAAGCGAGGTCGAAAAGATCATCATCGACAGCGGCGAAAAGGCTAAGACAGCCGAATAACGGCTCCTGTGCCGGGCGGAGGATCCCGAACCCCGCCCGGCACAGACCCAATCACCGCAGGAAGGCCAGGAACCTTCCAGAATTCGGGCGGTCCGCCGCCCAGGGCGAACCACAGCAACCACTCACCAGCGGCGGACCGCCGTCCTGCGCCAGGAACCAGGAACATAGAACAGGAGCCGCGCTCCAGCAATGAGGCTGGAAAAGAACGCGGCCATCACGTCAGCTAAACTGACCCATAGATTTCTTGCAGAGAAACCCGAAAGGAGCCGGCACACATGCCGGCTCCTTTCCGGGTTAACCGGGGAGCCGAAGCCCCGCGTTGACTCAGCCCGGGACGTTCCGGGGATCGTTGCCGTAGCTGTTCTTCGAGCCGATCTGACCATCCTGGTTCTTAATGACGTGCTCGACCTTGTCCGCCTGGGCCGCTTCCCGGCCTGCAGCTTCTGCTTCGTCCTTGGTGCCGTAGCCGGCGCCAAACGCCCGGGTAGTGCCCTCGCGCTTGTTCTTCCACTGGCCATCTTCGTAATACGTCTCGACGTCACCCTGAGCCACTGCACACTCCCTCTGCCGTTCCGGATACTGACACCCGCTGCAAAGCGCGGGTAGCGAAAAGCCCCGCAACACAAATGAAGTGGCGGGGCCTCCCTGGCAACCACTCCGCCTGATGGGGGCCAGGCGGAGAAGATGACACCAAACTAATAGAAAGCATGCTTACTTTTCAAGTTGCCGCGCCTGATACCGCTGGATTACACCCTTCGGGCCAAGTTCCCCATGGTCCAATTCCAGCGCTGCCGACGCATCTATTTCCGGGGCTAGCCTTCTTTCAGCAGGGACGACGCCAATTCACTGGGGGAGTGGACTTTCCAGGGCATCTCGCCCAACGGCCCCGGGACCGGCTTTCAGGCACATGGGGGCTGCCGCCGTGGCCAACCAGCGGGGATGACCACAGTCGTCGGCGGCGAAACTCACCGACCGTTCGCGATGTCGAGCGCAACCTGCTGTTCGGGAAGG
Source organism: Arthrobacter sp. FW305-BF8 (assembly GCF_021789315.1). Taxonomy (NCBI): domain Bacteria; kingdom Bacillati; phylum Actinomycetota; class Actinomycetes; order Micrococcales; family Micrococcaceae; genus Arthrobacter; species Arthrobacter sp. FW305-BF8. Next base: position 26,782 of record NZ_CP084563.1, on the reverse strand, counting down.
CGCTGCCCCGGTTGCATAGAGTGTCGTCTCTAGAATTGCCCTATGAGCAGTAAACCGCGCACCGTCGAAGCCGTTCGGACTGAGATCCTTTCCGCGATTGCCGAGGTCCGCGCAGCCGCGCGGTTGGGCCGGGATGAGCAGCGAGCCCATACCGCCGACTGGCTCGACGGGTTGTTCGCCGGCGTCTCTGATCGGCGTGGTCTGCGCGAGGCCTCAGCCCAGGGCCTCAACCTGTATCGCGGCGGCATGGGCTCATTCAGGGACGTGGGTTATGCAGCTGCAGGACACGCCGTTGACCGTCTGCATGCTGCCCTACGGCGAGGCCGGTCCTGGTTCCTGCGCAACTCCTGACCAACACATTCTGGCCCGCGGGTGGCCTTGTGCGGAGGACTTCTGACGGTCCGTCCAGACGACTCCGGAACGACACCCGAAGCAGCGACCAGGCGAGCGTGTTAGGCCGCTGAGTAGTGGAATAAAAATCCCTAGGATCAGCGGCAAAGTGCCTATTCATTCAGTTGAATGATTGGTAGAATTGAAGTAGCAAGTCAGCCAGACGAACGAAACTAATCTTGATACGAAACCAGGTGCTGAAAATGACTGCTTCGCCCACCGCTTACACGGTTTACACTAAGCCGGACTGCCCCAACTGTGAGAAGACGAAGGACTACTTCGATTCCAAGGGCGTCACCTATACGGCCGTGGACATTATCGAAGTGCCGGCAGCGCTGGAGTACATCACCGCCGAACTCGGCTACTCCCAGGCGCCCGTTGTCGTGAACAACTCCGATGACCAGGATCGCTGGTCCGGCCTGCGCCGCGACAAGCTCGTCCAGGCGGGCATGACTCACAAGGCGGCGTGAGGACCGTGAGCTCCCCGCGCCCGGTTGTCGGGTTCAATCTCAGCCCACGGATCCCGTTGGAGGTGGACCTGTTCCGGCAGGTCAACCCCAGCGGCAGGATTCCCGCCGACATTGTGGACCCCTACGTTGTGGAACCCGCCATTGTGGACCCCCTCAGTGAGGACCTGTACGACGGCTACGCCATCCCGGACCAGGGAGGGGATGACCGGTACTTTGAGGCGATCAACCGCGCCTCGCTCGGGGAGGGCGGGCTCTGGGACGCACACACTGCGAACCAGTACCAGCCCAACGACCTCACCTACGACGAACCGGGTGGGACCGAACCTCAGAACGAACCCACAACACATACCGAGAACATCACCAGCACACGAGGAAAAGGAACCATCATGGCCGGCGAAACCACCATCACAGTCATCGGCAACCTCACCAGCGACCCTGAGCTGCGGTTTACCCCGAGCGGGTCGGCCGTAGCGAACTTCACCATCGCTTCAACGCCCAGGACTTTCGACCGACAGTCCAACGAGTGGAAGGACGGGGAGACGCTTTTCCTCCGGGCCGGCGTGTGGAGGGAAGCGGCGGAGAATGTGGCCGAGTCGCTGACCAAGGGCATGCGCGTGATCGTGACCGGCCGGCTGAAGTCCCGTTCCTACGAAACCAAGGAAGGCGAGAAGCGCACCGTGATAGAGCTGGAAGTGGACGAGATCGGACCCTCCCTCCGGTATTCGAACGCCAAAGTCAACCGCACCCAGCGCAGCAACCAGGGTGCACAGGCCGGCGGTGGATTCGGCGGACAGGGAAACAGTAACCAGGGCACGCAGTCAGCCCCGCAGAATGACCCTTGGGACATCCCGGCGACCAGCAACGCCGGCGGCGGCTGGGGCAACGGACCCGACTCCGAACCCCCGTTCTAACCGCTGCGCCTGTCGGGGCTGGCCAATACGCTGACCCCGACAAGCTTCTCCGCAAAGCGCACAAAAGACAGCAGCGGCCAGCATCTGGCTGACGCGCAGAAGAAAGGAATTGCTTCATGAATGCCATGAACGGCGGACTACCAGCGGATTTTGAGGGCATGACAGGTCGTATCCTGGGCATCCTGCCCCTCATGGTGGCGGGGCTGGCCGTCCTGTGTTTGGTGATCTGGCTGGCGGCCAAGTGGACGGATGCGCGGCGGGATAACCGCAACTTCAGGAAGTATGTTGAGGTGACCGACGAGGTCCGTAGATCCAACGGCGGGAAGCTGTCCGATGCGGAAGTTTCCGCGCAAGCTTTCGGAAAATATCTTGACGTAGCGGAGCCAAAGCTGGGCAACAACCGAAAGGCACAACGATGACGCACATAGATGACCTCCGGGTCTGGGCCAAAGGCATGTACACGATCGAGGCAGCCACGGAGCTGCTGATCCGGGCCTTTGGAGGGAAGTTTGCCGCCCCTGGTAACCCGTGGGTTCATACAAGTGCCGAGCCGCAGGGACCCGGTCAGGTGAGTGCCTGGATCGACTTCGCAGCCATCCCGGATGAGACGGGCGCGCTCTCTGGTGGGGAGCGTCGGTTCCTGCTATTGGCCGCGTCGCTGGCGGAGGATATTCCTGTGGTTCTGGGTGACCTGGTGCCGGGTCTTGACCGGGAAAACCTTGACCTGGTGCTGGCTGCCATTGCGCACGCCGGCGGCAGCCACCAGCACTCGGATGTCCGCTTCAACGAGGACGGTTCCATGTCGCTGGGGAAGGGTTACCTGGACAGCCTGCACCCGTGGCCGCCGGTGCTGCGTGCGGTCAAGTAGGCCCGGGGTGTCGTGATGGCGAAGCCCAAGAAGATTGCGGCGTTCACGCCCTACTACACGGAGGAGCAGGCCGAGGAGGTCCGTGCCGCTTTCGTGAACGCCGGCAAGCCTGAAGAGGGTGACGCGAGCGTTTCGGACTTCATTGTCCGGGCCAGCATGCGTGAGGCGAAGCGCCTGCAGCGCAAGTACAACGGCGGCAAACCGTGGCCTCCGGTGCCGGCCGGCGAGCTGCGGCGAGGGCAGAGAACGACGGATGAAATGCAGCACCGAAAAGAGGGCATGTAGAGATGGGTCAGTGGACTGAAGACATGGACAAGGCCGGCGCCCGGACGTCCCTGCCGTTCCCGAAGATGCTGACGATGGACGATGTCCAGGAGATCCTGAACCTCGGTAAACCAATGGTGTACGCGCTGCTGAGAAGCGGAGAAATTAAGGCGGCGCAATTCGGGCCCCGGGGCATTTGGAGGGTCCGGGAAGATGACCTGGCCTCATACATTGATGCCGCTTACGAGAAGACGGCGGAACGGATTGCGTCGGGCCAGGTAACCGAGGGCGAGGCAGCCGCGGAGGACACAGCAGAATCCGTTTGAAGCAGATGTGGAAAGGCAACGAGACCAATCCTCGATTGCAAGCCTGCCCATCACTAGCCGCACTCGACCGTTAGGACCTGACCATGTTCATCGTCATCTTCCTCGCAGCTTTCGCAGCCATTGCCCTGGCGGGCTGGATCATCTACGCACTCACGCATCCAGTCCTGGCCAGCCAGGGCATCCTGATTTTTCTGTGCAAGGCCGCCGGTGTGATTGCCTTGATGTCGGCCCTCGGCCTTTGGATCAGCCAAGGTTTTGCCCACGCCATTCCCGGCTTCCTGTTCATGGCAGGCCTCTTCTTCGTGGCCAATAAGCTCGAACTGCGCTGGCGCACCTGGTGACGCGAAGGTGACCCGCCTACCGGAGGACCGTTTCTGGTCCAAAGTCATCAAGGGGCCCCGGCCTGGTGACTGTTGGTTGTGGGCCGGCGCCGTATCCGATGACGGGTATGGGCGGTACACCTTAAACTCCGGCGGCCGCACCAAGGCTGTGCGGCCTCACCGCTACGCGTTCCATCTCGCACACGGGATCGGGCTGAACGCCTTTGGGGATCTGATGCACCGATGCGATGTTCCGATCTGTGTCCGCGCGACCATCGGAGACGACACTCATCTGCACCCGGGATCAAACAGGGAGAACATGGCTGACCGGCTCGCCAAAGGTCGGGAATCCAATGGATCCCTGTTCAGATGGCGAGGACTTTCCCGCGCTCTCTTCGCCCAACGCTCCCGAACCCTTCGCGATGAAGTACGCGCCCACGGCTGGGAACGCGGGGAGCGCATCCGGGCACTTCTTCACGGGGCTGACCCGGATGCACCAACGCTTTTCTGAACGTCAGAGTTGTTAAAGAACTGTGGTCCCGGCGAATCGCCGGGACCACAGTTGGATTAGTTGGATTATGCGGCCTCAGCCGCAGTTCCCTCGTCATTCTCGGACGCTACATCGCCTACAGCTACTGCCGGGCCGGCGGCAGCCGGTGCCTGGTCGAGAAGCTTTTTCAGCTCAGCTCCGGTGATGCCCAGGCGGGCGGCAACGGATGCCTTCGGTTCGCCTGCGGCGACCATCGCGGCAACAGTACCGGCGGCGCCGGCGGTTGCTGCTGCTGCTTCTTCCTCAGCCTTGGCAAGGATCGCCTCCGCCTTGGTCTGCGCATCCGCACGGACCTGTTCGGCCTGTTCCTGCTGTTCAAAGAACTCCGCAGCGAGGTCAATGAGCTTTTCATGCCTGGCTGTCAGCTCCTGAGCTTTCACCCGTGCTTTCTCGCGGGCCGCCACCTGCGTTGCGGACTTTCGTGGTGCTGCCATGTTTCGGGTCCCTCCCCTTGGACTGATCCATGGAGCAGACCTAACGGCTAGCGCCGTGTCTGGTCCATGTCCGGACGTGGCCGCTGGGGTTATCCCCCGGTGGAATCCACTCGTGACAAACCTACAGGATCTGACCTCGCTGCGCTCGGATTGTCGCCTGGGATTGAATTGTCCACACGGGGACAGCTCCGAGAGGAAACGTGTCTCTACCCTGCCCACCTGTGGACAATGCAATCCGTTGCGGTTCAACACAATCGAACGAACCGTGGATAACGAAAAGCATGTTACCCACCGCCCATTCTCATGTGCAGAACCGCATCAAAGTCTTGATGGCCAAAAGCAGCGGAATCTGCCTTCTGTACTTCTCCCCTGTCGAAAGGCATACCCCGCTGAATCTGTCACACCTCTTGCATCATCAATAAGTGAGGTTCCTTTGACGGTATGCTGGGTCCATGATGACCGTGCACAAGCTCAGTGCCGGCGACGGATACACGTACTACACGCGTGAAGTCGCTACCGGTGATGAGCTGCGCGCAGGGAACCGTTCGCTGGGTGATTACTACACCGTGGACGGCAACCCTCCTGGTCAGTGGGGCGGCGGTGGAGCTGCCCTCCTGAAGGTCTCAGGGGAGGTCAGCGAGGCGCAGATGAGCGCGCTTTACGGGGAAGGGCTGCACCCGGATGCGGCCACGATTCTTGCGAAGGACCCCACCGCGAAAGTTGCCTTGGGGCAGCGGTACAAGCGGTTCTCGCAGACCGACAACGAGCTTCAGTCACGCATAGACCGTGGCATCGGTGACTACACGCGCATGAACCATTCCGCTCCTGATGCGGATAACAGGCGGCTTATCCGCACCAAGGAAGGTGCCCAATACTTCCGCGAGCTCAACGGGCGTAACCCGGCCGATAAGGAAGAACTGGGCAAGTTCATCACGGCTCAAACCAAGCCAGCAGCGCAGGCTGTCGCAGGTTATGACCTTGTATTTGCGCCCGCTAAATCAGTGTCCATTCTGTGGGCCACCGGCGGGGACGAAGCGCGCCGGCAGATCGAAGCGGCCCACCACGAAGCCATCAAAGAGACGATGGAGTTTCTGGAAAAGGAAGCGACGTTCACCCGCCGGGGACGTAACGGCGTCCGGCAGGAAGACGTTAAAGGCGGACTCGTTTATACCGCTTTCAGGCACTACGACTCCCGCAACGGTGACCCCCAGCTTCACGATCACATCGTGGTGGCAAACAAGGTTATGGGTGCTGACGGGAAGTGGTCCAGCCTGGATGGCAGGCTTCTCTACCAGTACGGGGTTGCCGCGTCCGAGCACTACAACCGGACGGTAATGGAGAAGGTATGCGCCCGTCTGGGAGTCGGTGTCACCGCCCGCAAGGTCAATGGGGACCGGCCTGTCATCGAAATCGCCGGGGTCAATGTCGCGGCCATTGAAGCCGGATCTTCACGCAGCGGCGATATCAAACCTGCCCTGGATAACCTCGTCGAGGAGTTCACCGAGAAGCACGGATATGCCCCTAACCAGAAGCAAATGATCGGCCTGGCCCAGCAGGCCACCCTGGCCACTAGGCCGGCGAAGAAGTCGGCCCGCCGCCTTTCGGAACTGGTCACTCAATGGCAGCAGGAATTCGCGCAGATCCCCGGCGTGCTCGTCGGGCCGGACGCCGTTGAAGCTGCCCGTGCGCACCGCTACGACGCCCGGAACGCCGCGGACCGGAACAACACACCGCTGGTCACGCACGCCGATGAGGTAGACCCTGCCGTTGAAGCCGCCCAGGTCATCCGCACCCTGGAACGGTCCCGCGGTACGTGGGGAGAGCACCACATCGACGCCGAAACGCGCCGCCAGCTCGGGTCCAGGTTCGCGGAACTGACCATCCCAAAGGAACTCATTGAACAGGTCAAGGCCCGCGCCATTGACCAGTTCTCCCTCCGCATCACCACCGACGTTCCAGCCGCCGGGCCGGAGGCCCTGCGCCTTCGCAACGGTGCCAGCCGGTACGGGAAAGTCCACTCCACGCTCTACACCTCGTCCGGTGTCCTGCACAGTGAGGACCGGTTGCTGACAGCCGCGCAGCGGACTGTCATCCCTGCAGCGACTACCGAATTTTTCGACACTGCCGCTGCGTCCCAGGAGAAGACTTTCGATGCCGGGCAGCTGCGCATGGCCAGCGAATTCGCGTGCAGCGACAAGCTGTTGGTCATCGGTGTTGGCCCTGCCGGTGCGGGTAAAACCACTGCGCTGAAGCTCTCCGCGGACGCGATCCGAGCGGCCCGTGGAAACGTTATTGGCCTGGCACCCACGGCGGCCGCTGCCGCCGTGATGGGCAAGGAGCTGGGAGCCAATGCGACCACCATCGATTCCTTTGTCCTCGGGCACCGGAACCACAGCCCGAACCGGATCCCGTTGAATCCGGGGGACGTCCTGTTCATCGATGAGGCCGGCATGGTCGGCACCGAACTGTTCGCGTCCGCGGTCACCATCGCCGAGCAGCACGGCGCTCTCGTCCGGGCCCTGGGAGATGACCAGCAGCTCTCCGCCGTCGCCTCCGGCGGTGCGATGCGCTACCTGAAGAACACCGTTGGTGCCGTGTACCTCGAAGACCTCCACCGGTTCCGCAACGCGGACGGAACGCCGAACTCCGCAGAGGCCGCTGCTACGCTGGCGCTCCGTGAACCGCCGGCCGTTGGGGAAGATGACCCGTGGGAGTTCTACCGGCAGAACCGTCGCGTGGTCGGCGGGGACGTCGAAACGATGACTTCACAGGTGTACGCAGCCTGGGAAAAGGACACCGCAGCCGGTAAGCACTCGGTGATGATGGCCTTCGACAATGCCACTGTCACCGACTTGAACGCGCGCGCCCAGGCCTACCGCCTGGGAACTGGTGCATTGGCTGACGGGCCGGCCGCTGCGTTGCGTGACGGGCTCGCCGCCCGCGCCGGCGACATCGTCGTAACCCGGAAGAACGACCGTCGCCTGAGCGTGAACCACGGCAAAGACTTCGTGAAAAACAACGATGTATGGACCGTGCGGGAAGTTCACCCTGACGGTGCCATGACCGTCCGCAACCAGGACCACAACGGAACCATCACCCTGCCCGCCGACTACGTGCGGGACAACGCGATGCTCGGCTATGCAGCAACGATCCACCGCACCCAGGGCATGACGTGCGATACCACCCACGCGATGATCGGCTCAGGCCTCTCCCGCGCCCTCGCCTACGTCGCAGCGTCCCGCGGCCGGGAATCGAACCATCTTTACGGCGTCCTCGCCGACGGCGAAACCCTCACTGATGTGCTGAGGTCCGTGGCAGGAAACCACGACGGGAACCTCACCGCACACGAACAGATCGACGCCGCGCGGGCAGCTGCCCGGTCCCTGCCGGAGATGGTCACCGTCTACAAAGACATTGATGACCAGGCCAACGAGCTGCGGATGGCCAACACTGCCCGAAGCATCCTGGGCGAACGAACCGCGGAGCCGTTCATCGCCTCTAACGCGTGGGGAGCTGTTGCGACCCATCTGCGCCACGCGGAATCCGAAGGCTTCAATATCGCCAACCTTCTCACCGACGCCACCGGGACACCGTTTGAAGAATCCCAGGACCCCGGGGCTGTCCTGGCATGGCGGGTCGAGGACAAACTGGAGTACTGGCGCACCCGCGCCGAAGCCCCTGCCCGCCGTCCTCTTGAAGCCGTCAGCGATCAGGCACTGGAACGCCTCGCCCGTCGCGCCGCCGGGGACCTTATGCGCGCCCGCGCTGACTCCGGCGCGAAACCCGCCTCCGCCCCGGACCGCCGGGAACTGAGCCGGAACTGGTTGAAGGAAAACAAGGAAACCCCGTGGCAGTCCCGGCTCCACGGACACCTCACTGATGATGACCTCGATACCCGGATCCGCCGGGCCAAGGAAACACTGAGGACCGATGAAACGGTCAACGACTCTCCCGCTGCCGCGAAAGCCAACTGGCTTGCCGGTTCCCTCCAAAAGGAGAAGGCCTTGCGTGAGCTGATGCCAGAACCCGTCCGTGCAGATGAAGCATACGAACGTGGCGCGGCGACCAACTACGCCCGCGACGAAAACGCTCCACGCGTCCGCGCAGCAGAAGAGATCCTTCGCCGCGTCGAAGCCGAGCAAAACCTCCGCCGCCGCCTACCCGAGCCCGTGGTCGCAACACCCGCCCCGGACGGCCTTGCCTCATGGATGGCGCCTGCGGACGTCATCACCCATAAGGACACCCCCGCACCGTGGAGGACCGAGCTGCAGGAGCGCCGCGAGGCCATGGCACTGGAAGTGAACCGTCTCGGGTCCCAGCTCGCGGCCGAACCGCCGGCCTGGGCCGCGGCCCTTGGCCCCGTCCCCTCCGATACCGCCAAGCAGCAACAATGGCGGGACCTGGCAGTGGAGGTAAAGACCTTCCGCGACACCTACCGGATCCCGGAATCCGACACCACCGTGATCCCGGACCAGTACACCCAGCAGGGCACTGGTGCCGAACTGAGGGCCCGCGTCACCGCCGTGCACAAATACTCTGCGCAGACCGCCAAGGAGCCCCTGGCCGGGGCTGATGCAGCACTCATGGCAGAGGCTGCGGACGTGGAAGCGGCAGTGGCCGAAACACCCACACCCGCCGAGCAGGTAGTGGACCAGCTGCGCGAGGAACGGGCCCAGGACACTACCCTGACCCCGGAACAGGAACGAGCAGAACGCATCGCCGCGATGGCACGCCGCATCAGAGGCACCAGCAAGACGTCCACGGCTGAACCAACCCCGGAATCAGTCACTGAAGCCATGAAGGACATCGCCGAACGCCGGCGCGCTGAGAAAGACACCCAACCCTCAGCGCCGGCAGAATCTCTGCGCGACCGGCTGGCCCGGGTACGGCAGGAAACCGAGGCCACGTTGGGCCAGACACCGAGCGCCGCCGAGAAGATCCGCCAAGCCCAGGAAGCTCAGGAAGCCGCTGCCGCCAAGCGGCGGGCACAACAGAGCGGACCCGCGACCGGACCCGAGGCAGGACGCCGAGGACCACGGCTCTAAGGATGACGGGAGAGCTTGTCGGGGGCCGATGCTACGGTCAGCGCATTCGCTACTAACCGGAGACCAACATGCCATCTGCCCCGTACCCGAACAACGTCGCTATCTCCCGCCTGAGCGAAGGTGAGCAGTCACGCGAGCCGCAAAACCTTCGGGCGATCAAATGGCTACTTGCCCAGGAGGGCGGACCCTTAGTCGTGGTTACGCCACGAAAAGACTTTTCCGGCGAGAGCATGAAGCGGCTGGTCGCAAGACCCGACGTCGCCCACATGACATGGCGCGGCTTCTCCGCAGGATCACTCGGCGGGACGCGGGTGCTCTACGCATGGCCGGACCGAGAACACCTTAACGATTTGTGGGGGAGCGGCGCCGACGCGATCGCCGTCATCGAATGGAACGAGGCCCACACCGCCGAGTGGATCGAGGACGCGAGGACCATACAGCTATATCGCGATCGAACCGTCCACCCCGTCGTGGACTCGATAGCTTCCCAAGTAAGCGAGGAACTTCCCAACGGTATCGACTCAATCCTGAAGCATGTCGCAAGCATGGCGGCAGGCTACTCATCCGGCATGAAATGGAACGAAGAAGACAAACTCAAGGCCGACATGATGAATCGCCCGGACCGGTGGAAAGCCGTCACGGCCCATGAGGTGCAAACCAAGTGCCGTGAGCTCGGAATGCGGCCAAAGGATGTGGACACCATCGTGAGCTACGTACAGCGTCGCAAAGAAGGGAAACGCTTCAACGTTCGCAGCAGCTACCGAACCTTCGAGTTCAACTGATTAGCCGCACCTGACCGCCATAACGAGAAGAAGTCAGGGAGCTACCTCAACGACTCCCATTTTCCAGCCGTGGAAAACCCGAATTGACCCCCGCCATGGGCCGCTCGGGTCCCCTGGTAGCCGCTGCGGGGCACACGCGGCGGCTTCTCAAACATGTGCAGCTTGACGGAATATCCGTTATCGGCGTTCTAAAGCACGGTACTAGAAGTAGCTGCAGCACCGCACCCCGCCTCCCAAGAAGCAGGAACAGGAGATCCCGATGAATGCTTGCCTCCTAGTACTGCGGTGCCCCCAGGCGACCCACTCTTGCGTTGCGGGTCGCGACGCTGAGTGCGAACCGGACCAAGTAGTCGTTGAGCTGGAGGGATGCCTGTTGGGCGGCCTCTGCATCGCGAGCCAAAATGGACCGTAGCATCTGCAGGTGCAGTCGCTTTCCTGACAGCACTTCTTCGGGACCGTCAACAACGTGAGCCAGCCAGAAGCGGCGGGATAAGCCCTGTAGCGGTGTCATCGCATCCGCTAAATACTCGTTGTGTGCTGCTTGGCAGAGCATGCCGTGGGTTTCGCGCACCACCCGGGCGTAGTCCTCCAGTTCGTGGATGTCGTCCAGCTCCTCAGTTAGGGCCTGGATGCCGGCGAGCTGCGCTGATGTCGCCCGTTCACATGCCAAAGCCACAGCAAGAGCCTCCATTGCCCGCCGCACTTCGAGCCGCCGCAGTTGTTCATCCACAGAGTTTGAGGGGATTTCGATCCCCCGTCCGGGCCTGATGCGGACCAGGTGATCACGGTCCAGGCGCTGGACGGCTTCCCGCAGCGGCGTCCTGCCGAGCCCCACCTCCTCAACGAGGCCAACCTCGGTATGAAAGGTCCCCGGCTCCAGGCGGCCCGTTTCAATCATGTCGGCGAGTAACAGATACGCCTCGTCAGCCTTCGTCATTCCACTTCCCTTCGACTACAGGCTACACAATAGATGCTCGCATACTCTTGATATATTCGGAATATATGCCCTACGCTGAGGTTGTAGCAGTGACCCCCACCACATGGAGAATGTCGTGAAGTACAACCCAGCAACCGAGCCCAGCCCCTTGCCCTACTCCCCCTTTAAAAGCTGCACCGTCCCCCGCCCCATCGGCTGGCTTTCCAGCGTGAGCACCAGCGGGGTGGAAAACATCGCCCCCTACAGCCAGTGGCAGAACCTGACCTTTGACCCGCCGATGGTGATGTTCTCAGCGAACCAGTACCCGGACGGGCGCCGGAAGGACACCGTCATCAACGCCGAATCCACAGGCTGGTTCGTCTGGAACATGGCTACTTACCCGCTGCGCGAAGCTGTGAACAAGAGCGCGATGGCGCTGGGCCCTGAGGAAAGTGAATTTGAGCATCTGGGACTCACGCGCACCTACGCTGAGAACTTCCCGGTACCGATGGTGCAGGAAAGCCCGGTCAAGTTCGAATGCAAGTACCATTCCACGCACCGCATTCCCGGGGCCTCTGCAGTGGGGACTGTGGACATCATCTTTGCGACCGTGGAGACAGTGCATATCGATGACGAAGTCATCACCGTCGACGGCCGGCTGGACATTAAGAAGATCGAACCCATCGCACGACTTGGCTACTTCGATTACACCGTCGTGCGTGAGACATTTGAAATGCGGGTTCCTGGCGCCGACGAAGACGCCCAGATGGGTCTGGAAGGACGAGCAGCATGAGCAACCACCACGCCGCCGCAACGACCGCCGTGGCCGCAGCCGAAAGCCCCGCCGCGGACAGGGGCAAGAGGATCCGGGACCTCATCGCAGTCAACTTCGGCAACACCCTGGAGTGGTACGACTGGACCATCTACTCGATCTTCGCCCCCTACTTCGCCGTCCAGTTCTTCAAGCCGGACAACCCGATGTCCGCGCTCCTCTCGACCCTGGCCGTCTTCGCCGTAGGGTTCGTCACCCGACCCCTGGGCGGCTTCCTGTTCGGCGCATACGCAGACCGGGCAGGCCGCCGCAAGAGCCTCACCGTCGCCATGATGCTCACGGCCTTTGGCAGTATTGCCATCGCCATCGCCCCCACCTACGGCTCGGTCGGTGTCCTCGCATCCGTCCTCCTGCTCACCGCCCGACTCCTGCAGGGCCTGGCACACGGCGGCGAAATGGGTACCTCCGTGACCTACCTGGTCGAACGCGCCCCAAACGGCCGCCGCGCACTGTTCGGCAGCACATCCTGGGTCAGCGTCGTCCTCGGAACCATCCTCGCCACCATCACCGGCCTCCTCCTGACATCAAGCCTTCCCTCCGAGGACATGAAAGCCTGGGGCTGGCGCATCGCCTTCGGCATCGGCGGCGTCCTCGGCCTCTACGCCCTCTACCTGCGTCGACGCCTCACTGAAACCGACGCCTTCAAACAAGCCACCCACACAGAGGAACCCCAGCCTGCAGCCGCCCAAGATCAGCCCACCCAACACGTCTCCGCCCTTCCTGCAAAACGAGGGCTGCTGCACTACTGGCGGTCAATCCTCATCGTCTTCGGCCTGTCAGCAGGCGGCTCAGTCATGTTCTACACCTGGCTGATCTACATGCCCACCTACGCCCAGGTCCACTACAAGCAGGAAGCTTCCAGCGCACTCGTCGCCAGCCTCATCGCCCAGGTCTTCTTCCTCGGAGCCGTCCTCGGCGCAGGATGGCTCGGAGACCGTATCGGACGCAAACCCCTGGTTATAGCCTTCGGCGCAGCATTCGTCCTCCTGACCATCCCCATCTACAACCTTGTTGACGGCACCTTCGCAACCCTGCTCCTGGCCATGCTCGCATCCCTGACAGCCATGGCCCTGCTCTTCGGAGTCAACGGGGCAGTCTGGGCAGAAGTGTTCCCCACCAAAGTCCGCGCCGCAGGAGTCGCAGGCCCTCTCTCATTCGCCACAGCCATATTCGGAGGGACCGCGCCCTACGTGAACACAGCCCTGGGACAGGCAGGCCACCAGGACTGGTTCCTCTTCTACCTCGTAGGAGTCGCCGCCATCACCCTGCTCACCGGCATCCTGATGCGCGAAACCAAAAACAACAGCCTCGTCCGCGGGGCATAAACATCCTCTAGCCTGACTTCAGAAGCGCTGGGGGACGTGCAGACGTCCCCCAGCGCTTTCTAAAAAGCTCCGTGCGGGAGGACGCCCAGTCGCACCACCGCGGAGATCGCAAACTCCAGCGCCTCGTCACGGTAACTTTTCCATTCTCCAGTTTCAGACGCTTCCGCAGCGGCAGCTAAAACTCCTAAACGCCATCCCTCTTGGTTCCGCTATCACCAACAAATCCGACAATCAGGTGAACCACAATGAAGCAGCGAACTGAACCACTGCCTGCCAGCACGTCCGCCTCTTCCAGGGGCAGGCGTGGGCAGGAGACGCTTCCCACGACACAGGACCTTGTCCCAACCAGCTATGACGGTGCGCTGTTCCCCGACATGGAGGAATAGGTTCACTCTCCGGGTGGAGTGCCGTTGGCTTAGCACTCGTGCACCTTCACTGAGTCCTTGTCGTCACACCTTGTGAAGGCGGTTCAATCCCCCGTGTCCGAAACCAAAAAGCCGCGAATTCATTCACTTCAATTCCCCTAAGGAGCCACCATGGCACCCGCCGATTTCACCACCGGTGCCCGCCCGGTCAAAGCTGCCCGCGGCATCGATCTCACCGCGAAGTCCTGGCAGACGGAAGCCCCGCTGCGCATGCTCATGAATAACCTTGACCCCGAGGTGGCCGAGCGCCCGGATGACCTGGTGGTCTACGGCGGCACCGGCCGCGCCGTCCGGTCCTGGGCCGCGTTCGACGCCATCACCAGCACCTTGGAAACCATGGAAAAGGACGAAACCCTGCTGGTCCAGTCCGGCAAGCCCGTGGGCGTGTTCCGCACCAACGAGTGGGCGCCGCGGGTCCTGCTGGCCAACTCCAACCTGGTGGGCGACTGGGCCACCTGGCCCGAATTCCGCCGGCTCGAGGCCGAGGGCCTGATGATGTACGGCCAGATGACCGCCGGATCCTGGATCTACATCGGCACCCAGGGCATCCTGCAGGGCACCTTCGAGACCTTCGCCGCCATCGCCCGCAAGCTCACCGGGGACGAGACCGGCATCCTGGCGGGAACCCTCACCCTCACCGGCGGCTGCGGCGGCATGGGCGGCGCCCAGCCGCTGGCCGTCACCCTGAACGACGGCGCGTGCCTGATTGTCGACGTCGACGAGACCCGCCTGCGCCGCCGCGCCGGCAAGCGCTACCTGGACGAGGTGGAAACAGACCTCGACGCCGCCATCGCCAAAGTACTCAAGGCCAAGGAGGAACGGCGCGGCTGGTCCGTCGGGTATGTGGGCAACGCCGCCGAGGTGTTCCCCGAAATCCTCCGCCGCCACAAGGCCGGCGAACTGACCGTGGACATCGTCACGGACCAGACCAGCGCGCACGATCCGCTGTCCTACCTGCCCGAAGGTATTGCGGTGGAGGAGTGGCGCCGGGAGGCCGAGGCGGACCCGGAAGGGTTCACCAAGAAGGCCCAGGCGTCCATGGCACGGCACGTCCAGGCCATGGTGGAATTCCAGGACGCCGGCGCCGAGGTGTTCGACTACGGCAACTCCATCCGCGACGAGGCCCGCAAGGGCGGCTACACCCGGGCCTTCGAGTTCCCCGGCTTCGTCCCGGCCTATATCCGGCCGCTGTTCTGCGAGGGCCTGGGCCCGTTCCGCTGGGTGGCCCTCTCCGGTGACCCCGAGGATATCCGCGTCACGGACGAAGCCATCAAGGAACTCTTTCCGGAGAACAAGCACCTGCACCGGTGGATCGACGCGGCGCAGGAGCGGGTTGAGTTCGAAGGCCTGCCGGCACGCATCTGCTGGCTTGGCTACGGTGAACGCGCCAAGGCCGGGCTGCTGTTCAACCAGCTGGTCAAGGACGGCAAGGTCAAAGCGCCCATCGTCATCGGCCGGGACCACCTTGATTCCGGCTCCGTCGCATCCCCGTACCGGGAAACCGAGGCCATGGCAGATGGTTCGGATGCCATCGCCGACTGGCCCATGCTGAACGCCCTGCTGAACACCGCCTCCGGTGCCACCTGGGTGTCGCTGCACCACGGCGGCGGCGTGGGCATCGGCCGGTCCATCCACGCCGGCCAGGTCTCCGTCGCCGACGGAACCGACCTCGCAGCCCAGAAACTCGAGCGCCTCCTCACCAACGACCCCGGCATGGGCGTCATCCGCCACGCCGACGCCGGCTACGACCGCGCCCTCGACGTCGCCAAGGAACGCGGCGTCCGCATCCCCATGAACGAGGTGAAAATCTAGGTTCCCGGGATTTCAAACCGGAAGCAGGGATCCGGTGCCCCAGATCTGGGCCAGGAGTTTTTGTCCAATTGGGGCACACCCCAACCTGACGTCGGGGCGCCTGACGTGGGAAGACTTGCCCCGTAGGTGGAGCTCCGGCCTGGTTCTCAGACACCTGACGAACCGCAGGAGGTGACATCACCCGCCCCTTCGCTAAGCGACTTCCATCAAGACCTGATTCTTCGGACTATTTTGATAGTTCTCGGGCTACCGCAGCTCGGTTTCCTGCCCCTCCAACTGTCAGGGTGGGATCTGAGAACATCATGAGCCACCGTCAACAATGCGGAATTTCGCGCTATTCTGACGCCAGACCGGCGCCGCAACTTGCCCGCGCTCCCCGTCACCCTGTCCAACGCTGCTCTAGGGCGAGGCGACCTCAGAGAAACTTTTACGGGCAAGGCGTGCGGGAACCCTCACACGGCTCCTGCTTCGTGGCATTACCCGATAGCTACTTGACCGAATATCCATTCTCGGCGTTGCCGTGGCCCCGTGGCGGGGAACGGCGGCCGCCTCTATCGGGAACCGATTAGTGAAGCATCGTCTTCAAAGTGTATTCAGCGCTTCCACGGGGGTCTCGGTACCAGATGACCACCCTGCATTTTCTTCCGGCACAAGGATCAGGTCGAGGTAGCCCTTGAGGATGCCGGGCACGTCCACGGTGTCAGGATTGAGGAGCCACTCGGTTTGAATTCCTTCCCATAGAGCCACGATGGTAGGGCCCGCGACATCTGGGTCGACGCCCGGCCGAAGCCGGCCAATGCTCGCGAGGTACCGCAGCTCCCCACTGTATTCCTTCCGAAGCCGGGCGAAGCGTTGGACGAAGTAGTTACGGGCCGGGTGGTCCTCAGTCGTGGCTTCTCCGGAGAGGACGGAGTAGAGCTCTACGAGGTGGGGAATCCGCTCATTGTGTTTCGCCTGCCGCACGATGGTTTCGGCAAACCGCGCCCGTGTGCCCGGGGTGCTCGTGGAGATCCGGTCGCGGTACTCGAGCACCGCCACGAGCAGCTGAGCCTTGGTGGGGAAATGGTGGAGGAGCGTGGTCTGGTTGATCCCTGCCCGGTCCGCGACGTCCTGGATGCTGCCGCCGTTGTAGCCCCGTGACCCGAAGACCTCTACGGCGGCTTCAAGAATTTGCCGTTGGCGCTCAGCGGTCTTGGCGTAGGGGCCGCGCGGGCCTGAGCGTGCGTTCGCCTTCTTAGTCATGGAATCCAGTCTAGTTTCATTAAAAACTGAGCATCCACTCAGCTTTTGTGTTAGCCTTGTCACGTCGGGCCGCACGGCCCCGGCGCCGTGTCCGCGGCGCTGACCATAACGAAGTGGGACTCATGCCATCTCTGACACGACGACAACTCCTTTGCGGTGGACTCGGCGCCTCCGCCTTTGCCCTTCTCACCGGATGCGCCACTCCGGGCACTGTTTCCGTCAATGCCGCACCTGCCATTCCTGCGGCCAGTACCGGTGAGAAGGTGACACTCACGTACTGGTCTTGGCTCAAGAATGTTCAGAAGGTCGCCGATATCTGGAACGCGAGCCACCCCAATGTCCAGGTTGAGACGGTCTGGATCCCCAGCGGCAACCGTGGTGGGTACTCCAAGCTTTACGCCGCGCTAGCGGCGGGCGGCGGCCCTGACCTAGCGCAGGTTGAAATGCGTACCGTTCCTGAGTTCATGCTCGTCAACGGGCTCGTGGATCTCTCGCGCTACGGTGCCCGTGAATACGCACACCTTTATGACCCCGCACTTTGGAGCCAGGTGAGCTTCTCCGGGGGCGTCTACGGCATCCCCCAGGACTCGGGGCCGATGGCCACGTTCTACCGCCCCGACGTCCTGGCCAAGGTAGGCGCGGCGGCACCGGTGACTTGGGAGGAGTGGGCAGCCGTTGGGAAGGAACTCCGCGGTGCCAACGCCTACATCGACTGCTTTTCTCTCGCGGACACCTCCTACTTCGTCTCTTTCGCCGCACAGGCTGGCGCTTCCTGGCTGCGCCCAGCCGAGGACGGATGGGTCATCAACATGACCGACGACTCAACGCTGAACGTCGCGCGTTTCTTTGACCGGGCAATCGACGACGGCATCGTCACCACCGCCTATGGACCCTTCACCCCCGGCTGGTACGCGGCGGCTGCGAAGGGGGAGCTCGCGTCGCTCACGAGCGGCAGCTGGGCCGATGCCCTTGTGCAGAGCGTCAGCGGCGGAGCGGGCAAGTGGCGCGTGGCGCCCATGCCCATTTGGGACCCCAGAGGGTATGGCTCAAGCTACCTCGGCGGCTCCACCGCGGCGGTCCTGGCTAACAGCAAGCACCCCCGCGAGGCCCTCGAGTTCGCTGTCTGGATGACGTCCACGCAGGCCGGCATCGACGCCGAGATCGCCAACAGTGGCATCGGATGGTCGCCCGTGCCGGGCATCATCGGTGCAAAGCGCGAGAGGCCCTCCGACTTTTTCGGGGGGCAGAACTACAACCAGGACGTGATCGTGCCGGCGAGTAAGTCGCAGAACATGGACTGGTCTTGGTGGCCCGTCACCACGCAGTCTTTCAACATCCTGGGCGACGGGTTCCGCCGTAAGGCATCGGGCACGAGCCTAGTCGACACCGTAGCAGCCGCCGAGCAGCAGATCATGACCGCCTTCAGGAACAAAGGTCTGACGATTAGGAAGGAGCAGGCATGAGCGCCACGGCAGATACCGCACAAGCACATCCGTCAGCAGTCCAGCGGGAGGGGCACGGACGGGCAAGGCAGCAGCGCCGCGTCGTCACCCGTGCACCCTGGATACTGCTCGCGCCCTTCCTGGCGCTCTTTGCCCTCACGTTCATCTTCCCGATCATCGCTGCTGTCGGTTCGAGCTTTACGAAAGTGACCCGCAGTGGCCTCTTCGGCGAGACGGGCGTCCACTCCGGGTTTGCGGGGTTCGAGAACTATGCCCGCGCCCTCGGGGACGGTAGCTTCCTCGCCTCGATCGGCCGCGTACTGCTCTTCGGCGTGGTCCAGGTTCCTGTCATGATCGCCCTATGTACAGTCCTTGCGCTCCTGCTGGAGTCGGCCTCGGCTAAGTGGCCCGGGTTCTTCCGCGCGGCCTACTTCATGCCGTACGGCGTGCCGGGTGTCATCGCGACCATTCTCTGGTCTTTTCTCTACGTCCCGGGCCTGAGCCCGCTCGTGGACGCTGCCACGTCCGTAGGCCTCACCGTGAACTTCCTCGGCCCGGACACCGTGCTGTGGTCCATCGCCAACATCGTTACGTGGAGCTACACGGGCTACAACATGCTCATCGTCATAGCCCAGCTTAAGTCGATCCCCGGCGAGATATATGAAGCTGCGCGCGTGGACGGTGCCGGGCCCTTCCGTGTCGCGTGGACCATTCAGCTGCCGCTTATCCGGCCCGCTCTCGTGCTCACAACGGTGTTCTCGATCATCGGCACGCTTCAACTTTTCGCCGAGGCGCAAGTCCTTCAGACTGTGGCTCCGGCCGTCGACAGCCAATACACCCCGAACCTCTCCGCCTACACCACTGCCTTTGCATACAACGACTACAACGTCGCCGCAGCCCAGGCCGTGCTCATTGCCCTCGCGGCCTTCATCCTCTCCTTCACCTTCCTCCGGTTCACGAACAGGAAGTCCTCATGACTGCCACTCCCACCCTTAGCCGGCCCCAGAGCGTCGCCGGGGAGCCACCTGTGACGCGGCGCCGACGCCCGGGCTCCACAACGATTCTTGTCACGGGGCTGCTTGTCGTAGCCGCGCTCTACTTCCTGGTCCCGGTCTATTGGGTGGTGGTCGCTGCGACCAAGACCAGCGGAGACCTGTTCGCGACCAACGGTTTCTTGTTCGCGCCTAATTTCGTCCTATGGGACAACCTGGCGAACGTCCTCTCCTACGGGGACGGCGTCTTTGTGCGCTGGTTCCTCAACTCAATTCTGTATGCAGGGGTTGGCGCATTGGCCGCGACGTACTTCGCCGCTGCTGGCGGCTACGCCTTGGCCAAGTACAACTTCCGGGGCAACAGTCTCATCTTCGGGCTCGTCCTCGGAGGCGTCCTCGTCCCCGGCACCGCCACAGCCCTGCCCCTGTTTCTGTTCTTCAGCCAGCTCGGCATCGCCAACACGTACTGGAGCGTCCTGTTGCCCTCACTCGTCTCGCCGTTTGGCCTGTTTCTGTGTCGGGTTTATGCGCAGGCAACAGTGGATCCGGCGCTGTTGGAGGCTGCGCGAATCGACGGCGCGGGCGAACTTCGCATCTTCCACTCCGTGGGGCTGCGGGTTCTCACTCCCGCCCTGGTGACGGTGTTCTTGTTCCAGCTCGTGGGCATCTGGAACAACTACTTCCTGCCGCTGGTGATGCTCTCCGACTCGAAGCTGTTCCCCATCACGGTAGGTCTGAATAACTGGCTTAGCCAGGCAGACCGGCTCCCGGAGTTCTACCAGCTGACCACCGGCGGCGTACTGCTGTCTGTCATCCCGCTCGCCATCGCCATGATCGTCCTTCAGCGCTTCTGGCGTGGAGGCCTCACAGAAGGAGCCGTCAAATGAGCCCCCGTCCAGCGGAGGCCACAGCCTCCACCGCCTACGTCACCGACCCGGGCCCGGGAGAAGGACGGCGAGAACCGGCCCGTTCCTGGCTTCACACCGACGCCCCGTCCCTGTCCCTCGACGGGCAATGGCGATTCCGACTCCTCAAGGGAGTCCCCGGAACACCCGGCGGGCGTGGGGTGCTGTCCCCGGGGGAGGCCGCGGAGGCGATGGCCGCTGCGGAGTACGACGACTCTTCGTGGGCGTCGCTGACCGTACCCTCCCACTGGGTGCTCCAGGGCGACGGATCGTACGGCCGCCCGATCTACACGAACGTGCAGTTCCCGTTCCCAATCGACCCGCCGTTCGTCCCCGACGAAAACCCCACCGGGGACTATCGCCGTACGTTCGAGCTGCCCGACGGCTGGAAGGCCGACGACACAGGCGGCGAGAGCCGCGTCGTCCTGCGCTTTGACGGCGTCGAATCCCGGTACAAGGTATGGGTCAACGGCACAGAGATCGGATGGGGCGCCGGAAGTCGCCTCGCCCAGGAGTTCGACGTCACCGACGCCGTCAGCACAGGTACCAACACCATCGCAGTCCGCGTCCATCAATGGTCCGCTTCCAGCTACCTCGAAGACCAAGACCAGTGGTGGCTGCCGGGAATTTTCCGATCGGTGACCCTCTTGTCCCGCCCGGCCGATGGCATCGAGGACGTGTGGCTCCGGACCGGCTACAACGACGGGGCGGGGACCCTGGAACCGGAAGTGAAAGCGCCGGCATCGTCGTACCCTGTTCGCCTCCGCGTACCCGAGCTCGGCATCGACGTCGAGTGGGCCAATCCCGGTGATGTTGCACCGGTACCTGTTTCTGCCGTCGAGCCCTGGACCGCCGAAACCCCGCGGCTCTACGATGCGACCGTGGCCAGCAAGGCCGAGACGGTGTCACTGCGGATCGGCTTCCGCACCGTAGAAATCGTGGGAGACCAATTTCTGGTCAACGGACGCAAAGTGGTGTTCCACGGTGTCAATCGCCACGAGACCCACCCCACGCTCGGCCGCGTCTTCGACGAGGACTTCGCCCGCGAGGACCTCGCGCTCATGAAGCGCTCCAACGTCAACGCAATCCGTACCAGCCACTACCCGCCCCACCCGCGACTGCTCGAGCTCGCGGACGAGATGGGCTTCTGGGTAATCCTCGAGTGCGACCTCGAAACGCACGGGTTCGAGCGGCACGGCTGGGCCCGGAACCCGAGCGACGAGCCGATGTGGCGCGAGGCGCTCCTTGACCGGATCGAACGGACCGTGGAGCGGGACAAGAACCGTCCCTCGATCGTCATGTGGTCCCTCGGCAACGAGTCCGGCACAGGACAGAATCTCGCCGCTATGTCCGCGTGGGTGCATGCACGGGATGCGGGCAGACCAGTCCACTACGAGAACGACTACGCCGGCGCGTACACCGACGTGTACTCCCGCATGTACGCGACACTGCCCGAGGTGGAGACAATCGGCCGCGACGGCGACACCACACCGCTGCTGGGCTGCTCCCCTGCCGAGGGGGCGCGGCAGCGGACCAAGCCGTTTATTCTGTGCGAGTACGTCCACGCAATGGGCAACGGGCCCGGGAACATATCGCTGTACGAGGACCTCATCGCGAAATACCCGCGGCTGCACGGCGGGTTCGTCTGGGAGTGGCGCGACCACGGTATCGCCGCCCGTACCGCGGACGGCACCGAATACTTCGCCTACGGCGGCGACTTCGGCGAGGAAATCCATGACGGCAACTTCGTGCTCGACGGCCTCATCCTCTCCGACTCCACGCCCTCGCCGGGACTATATGAGTTCAAGACCGTCGTGGCGCCCGTGAGACTTGCCTTTGACGGGCTCGAGCCGGGCGGCAAGCCCTTTATACGGGTGACCAACCTGCGACACAGCGCGGATCTGGGAGACATGGTCTTTCGCTGGCGGATCGAGGACGACGGCGAACCAGTCGCCTCCGGTGAGCTCGCCGTCGATGGGCTCGACGGCGGCCCACTCACCCCTGGCGCCTCGGCCGCGGTCCCCCTTCCGGTGTCCGCCGAGGGATGCACTGGAGAGGTATGGGTGACCGTCGAGGCGGTCCTCGAGCAGGATGCCGGGTGGGCGCATTCCGGGCACGAAGTCGCCTCAGCGCAGGGCCGCCTCGCGTCGCCCGCGAGGCGCCCGCTGCCGTTTGCAGCCGGGCTCCTGGGCGGAAATTGGCGGCCGGGAGAAGGCGCCGGGCTCCTGGAGCTCGGGCCGGCAGTCTTCGATGAAGGGCGGCTCGTTACACTCGCTGGCCTCCCTGTGGATGGGCCCCGGCTTGAGCTGTTCCGGGCGCCCACGGACAATGACCGCGGCGAATCCCGGGGCGGATACATCGACACCGACCCTTGGGCACCAGACGCAGACGGCATCCCGGGTGTAGGAGCTCCCGGGCCTTCGTCGGCAGCGCGTTGGCACGCGGCCGGTCTGGACCGGCTGCACGGGCGTGTTGAGGCAGTCGAAGTGCTCGATGACCGTGCCCTCCGCGTGCGCACCCGGTACGCCGCGGCGGACCAGGTGCGCACCGTCACCGTCGAGGAGCAATGGATTCTCGACCCCGAAGGTTTGTGGCTGCGGGTGGACATTCTGCCATCCTCCGATTGGGACGGTGTGTGGCCCCGTGTCGGTGTGCGGTTCGGGCTGCCCGCCGACGTGGACGCGGCGTCATGGTTCGGGCTGGGACCGCACGAGTCCTACCCTGACAGCCTCGAAGCCGCGCTTGTGGGACGGTACGCAGCCGGGATCGATCAGCTCGCCGTGCCGTATGCGTGCCCGCAGGAGACCGGTCACCGCGGAGGTATGCGCTCCCTCGACCTGCTCCGGGGCTCGGAGCCGTGGGTACGGGTAGACGCGTTCGCGGACTCGCGGGGCCGCCTGCCGGGCTTCACCCTGAGCCGGTACACGGCCCAGGAGCTCGCCGCGGCCCGGCACCCGCATGAGCTGCCCGCGGCCACGCGTTCATGGTTATACCTCGACGCGGCCCAGCACGGGCTCGGCACTCGCTCGTGTGGCCCGGATGTCTGGCCCGAGTCCGCCTTGGCGCCGGAGGCGCGGACGCTCACCTTCCGCCTGGCGGCCTCCGAATGACCAGCCTCGTGATGTCCAGGATGAGCGCCGATACCGTTCCGATCTCAGGTAGGCAGACCACGCTGCGCTGCGGCCCCTACACCGCCGAAATAGCCAGCGTCGGTGCATCGTTACGCTCCTTGCGCTACAACGGCAGGGACCTGATTCTCCCCTTTTCGGAACATCAGGTCCGCCCCGCCTACCGAGGGGCAGTATTGGTGCCTTGGCCTAACAGGGTTATCGCGGGACGGTATGAATTCGAAGGCGTGGAATACCAGCTCGGTATCAACGAACCGAGCCGGGGCCACGCACTTCATGGCCTATTGGCCTGGGAAGACTGGTGCCCGGTTAAATCCGACGAGTCCTCGGCCATTCTGTCCACCGTCGTTCAAGCGAGGAGCGGTTACCCCTTCCGCCTGGACGTACAGGTGTCCTACCAGCTGGACTTTTCCGGGCTGCACACCACTGTTACAGCCACCAACACCGGCCCCGGCTCAGCACCTTACGGGGCCGCCGGGCACCCATACTTGGTCGCCGGGGAGGGCCGGGTCGACGACTGGATTCTCGAGCTGCCCGCACGAAAAGTGCAGCAAGTCACCCCGGACCTTTTGATACCTACAGGAGTTAGCGACGTTTCAGAGGACCGACACTACGACTTTGTTGCCCCCCGCCCCATCGGTTCCATAACACTCGACCATGCCTTCACTGATCTCGTACGTGACAACGAAGGTTACTCAACCGCACGCCTGACTACATGGGACGGGTCCGGAACTTCGATGACATGGGGTCGGGACTGCCCCTGGGTGCAGATACACACAGCCGACCTCCCAGATGCGGAATCCAGCAGAGCCGGCCTGGCAGTAGAACCAATGACCTGTCCGCCTAATGCCTTCAACACCAGGACAGACCTCATAGTCCTCCTCCCGGGGCAGAGTCATACCGCGAGCTGGAACATCGAAGCGATACCAGCCAACCCAACCCACACCCGCTCATGAAAATCCTGGTCACAGGGGGCACGGGCTACATCGGTTCCCACACCGTTCTTTCCCTGCAGGAAGCCGGCCACGACGTGGTCGTCATCGACAACCTGGTCAACTCCAGCGAGGAATCGCTGCGCCGCGTAGCGGAACTCAGCGGCAAGACCGCAGAGTTCCACCACGTCGACCTCGTGAACGAGGCAGCCATCGACAAGGTCTTTGCCGGCGCAGCCATCGACGCCGTCATCCACTTCGCTGGCCTCAAAGCGGTGGGCAAATCTGTGCGGGAGCCGTTGAAGTACTACTACAACAACCTTGTAGGCACTCTGAACCTGATCCGCGTCATGGACAGGCATGACGTCCGCTCCATCGTCTTCAGCTCCTCCGCCACCGTCTACGGCGAACGCAACCCCATCCCCTATGTGGAAAAGATGGAGATCGGGGCCAACAACCCCTACGGGCGCACCAAGGAACAGATCGAGGACATCCTCTCCGACCTCGGCGCTGCCGACCCGCGCTGGCACATAGCCCTGCTGCGCTATTTCAACCCGGTGGGTGCACACCCATCCGGACGGATTGGCGAGGACCCGCAGGGTATCCCCAACAATCTGGTGCCGTTCATCGCCCAAGTGGCCGTGGGCCGCCGCGACAAGCTCATAGTCTTCGGGGGCGACTACGACACCCCCGACGGCACCTGCCTGCGCGACTACATCCACGTGGTGGACCTCGCGGAAGGGCACATAGCGGCCCTGAACCATATCGCGGACACCACCGGCGTGTTCCGCTGGAACCTCGGCTCCGGCAAGGGCTCCTCCGTCCTAGAGGTCCTGCGCTCCTTTGAGAAGGCCGTGGGCAAGCCCATCCCCTACGACATCACCGGCCGCCGCGCCGGAGACCTCCCTGCCTTCTGGGCCGACGCCACCTCCGCGCTGGCCGACCTCAGCTGGTCCACCACCAAGACCGTGGACCAAATGTGCAAAGACCACTGGCGCTGGCAAAAGAACAACCCCCAAGGCTATATATCCAACCCCGAATGAACAATAGGAGCAGTGGATAAATGCAGACAGAGAATTCCACCTGCACCGACTTCCACGAGCATGTACCCACGCAGCACGATTCCATCACCATCCACGTCCACACGCGATCCCACTTGGAGGCCGCCGTGGAGGCCGCCCGTCCAACAACTCTCTGCTCGTGCGAGGTACCGGAAGCAGGGAATTCTGGTAACCCGGACGGCTCCGGGAACGGTCATCGTAAGCCTTGACCCAAATGTTCCCTACGGCATGAGCTACGAACGAACAACCTGGTAGTACACGAAGGCGATAGGCGAAATCAGCCTCATGCCTGTCTTGGGCTTTTCTGATGGCCCCTTTCCAACATGGCAACTGAACCTAGGAATCACGCATGAAAATTGGAATCCTCACCAGCGGTGGTGACTGCCCCGGACTGAACGCGGTCATCCGCGGCGCCGTACTCAAGGGCATCGCCATCCACGGCCACGAATTCGTGGGTTTCCTCGACGGCTGGCGCGGCGTGGTGGAGGGCGACATCATCGA
This sequence comes from Arthrobacter sp. FW305-BF8, assembly GCF_021789315.1. Lineage (NCBI taxonomy): Bacteria > Bacillati > Actinomycetota > Actinomycetes > Micrococcales > Micrococcaceae > Arthrobacter > Arthrobacter sp. FW305-BF8. The sequence goes on along the minus strand of NZ_CP084563.1, from coordinate 909 downwards.
CATCCCCCGCACCATGGTCCGCGGTATCGCCAAGCAGGGCGGCACCATCCTTGGCACGTCCCGCACCAACCCCTTCGACAACGGCGGCGGCCCGGAGGTCATCAAAGCCCACATGGACCGCCTGGGCATCGACGCCATCATCGCAATCGGCGGTGAGGGCACGCTGGCGGCCGCCAAGCGCCTTACGGATGCCGGGCTGAAGATCGTCGGTGTTCCCAAGACCGTTGACAACGACCTGGACGCTACGGACTACACCTTCGGTTTCGACACCGCCGTGCAGATCGCCACGGAGGCCATCGACAGGCTCCGCACCACCGGCGAATCCCACCACCGCTGCATGATCGCCGAAGTGATGGGCCGCCACGTGGGCTGGATCGCGCTGCACGCCGGCATGGCCGCAGGCGCCCACGCCATCCTGATCCCGGAACAAAAAGTCAGCATCGAGCAAATCACCCAGTGGGTAAAGGAAGCCCACCACCGCGGCCGCGCACCCCTGGTGGTCGTCGCCGAAGGCTTCGTTCCCGAGCATATGGATGAGGCCCATTCTGAACGGGGCCTGGACGCCTTCGGCCGCCCCCGGCTTGGCGGCATCGCGGACCAGCTGGTCCCGGAGCTGGAAGCCCGCACCGGCATCGAAACCCGTGCCACGATCCTTGGCCACATCCAGCGCGGCGGCGTCCCCTCAGCCTTCGACCGGGTCCTTGCCACCCGGCTGGGCATGGCCGCCATCGACTCCGTGGTCGAAGGCTACTGGGGCACCATGGTCGCCCTGAAGGGAACAGACATCCAACATGTCGCCTTCGAGGAGGCCCTGGGCCAGCTCAAGACCGTCCCACAAAACCGCTACGACGAAGCAGCCGTCCTGTTCGGCTAAGCGCTCAAAATACAAACATCATCCGAACGCTTTGC
>NZ_CP084562.1 GCF_021789315.1 Arthrobacter sp. FW305-BF8 | reverse complement strand
GAATCGGGCGGGAGGAAAGGGGCCTGTCCAGTGGCGTCTCCCCGGGCCGGGCGCCGGGGCAACCCAGGCGCAGCAGCCGTGACGATGAGGAGGATGCTCTTCTGGACCGGCTCGGCCTCTGATCGCCGCGCCTCTGGTCCGCACGGCGCCGCAGTGATTCGCCAAGCGAGGAGGGAAGTCTCCTTTTGCCCTCAATACACGGTGGGATGTGTACCGTGGAGGGATGGAAACCCTCCCCCATGCGCCCGTGCTGGCGCAGGCACCGGTGCTGGCGCGGTTCGGCCATGCGATTTCGGACCCCACCCGGGCGAGGATACTGCTGGCCCTGGCCGCGGCGCCGGCATACCCCTCCGACCTTGCCGACGCATGGGGAGTGTCCCGGCAGAACATGTCCAACCACCTCACGTGCCTGCGCGGCTGCGGGCTGGTGGTGGCCGTCCCGGATGGGCGGCGTAACCGTTACGAGCTCGTGGACGGGCGGCTGGGCTCTGCCATTACGGACCTGATCGGTGTTGTGCTCGCTGTGGATCCGGCCTGCTGTGCTCCGGACGGGCGGTGCCTGGCATGAGCGTGGCAGGCCTTGAATTCTGCCGCTCCCGCCTCGAGGTCCTCCGCCGGCGCATCGGGCTTTTAGCGGCCGCGACGGAGCACCTATAACGTCACTGAAGCGGCGGCCGCACTACGGCGGGCGGAGTGGCCGATGCATCTGCTCTGACCGGTTTCGGGCCGGATTCGGTCATCGAGGTGGCCTCGGCAGTTGCCCTGTCATGGCAGTTCGCCTAAAAGGTTCGAACACCGAGCGCTGATCTGCGGATCAGCGCTGTCTCGTTTTTCGCGCTGGCCTGGCCGTCGTCCGCAGGCACATCCGCGCCGTGAACATCGGTGGCGGGCTCATGCTCATGGTGCTGGGCATTCTGATGGTTTCCCGCAGCGGGGTCCGGTGGATCTACCGGATCCAGAACCTGGCAGGCACCTTCATCACCCGGGTTTAGCGCACCCCTGCCGGTACAGCGCGCGCAGCGGCTGCCCGCCGTTCTAGCCCGGGACGCCCCCGGTGCAGGCGGCGCCGGGCTCTGGGGTTTGCGGGCCCTGCACGTATTTTTTGATGAAGGCCGGGAGCCGGCCGTCACCGCTGCTGTTCACGGCGAGCTGCTTTCCCCAGGCCGTGGCCACGACGGGCGAGGACTGGTCTTTGACGGGGCTGAGCAGGAGGTACTCCTGCCCGCCAGCCAGGGCTGTCAGCTGATCAATGTCGCCCTTGGGCAGGTCGGGCCGGTAGGAGAGCCACACGGCGCCGTGTTCAAGTGAATGCACGGCCCGCGTCTGCTTGACCGGGGCCGTGTAGATGCCGCAGTTCGTCCACACCGGGGCATGATCCCCGCCAGTGGCAGGGGTGCGGGGGTAGCTGACCTCCTCACCCGTATGGTTCCTGGACTGGTCCGGGAAATCCTGCTCACCCTCCACGGGCCGGGCCGCTTCGGCCCTGGCCTGCTCGCGCTGCTGCACCTCACCGACGACGACGAACGCCACCGCCGCCACGAGGGAGAGGACCAGGGCTGCCCCGGACCCGTAAATCAGCCAGGCTTTCCGCCTGTCTGCTGCGCGCTGTTTAGCCTTCATCGCCTGGAGGATGGCTTTGCGTTCCTCGGGGGTTTTCCTGGGGGAGGGCACTGTTTGTCGCTTTCTTGGGAGGGGGTCAGAGTCTGCCGCGCAGCTCTTCGAGGGCGTTGATTTCTGCTGTCTGGGCTTTAACGATTCCGGCTGCCAAATTCTTCACTTTTGCCGTCTGGGCCAAACGGGTCGCGGCCGTTGCCATGGCGACACCGCCTTGGTGGTGGCGGATCATGAGGTCCGTGAAGAGCCTGTCCGCCGCGGCTCCGGCGGATGCGCGCAGGCCCTGCATCTGGGCCGGCGTGGCCATGCCCTCCATGAGGCGCGCTGCCTCCTTGTTCCGGCCTCCGGGTGAAAGCGTGGTGCCGTGCCCGGCTGTTCCCGGCCCCATCCATGCCATCGGCTCCTGAGACCTGGCCTGGGGCAGGCCCCAGTCCCGGAGCCAGGCGAACATCTGGCCGTTCTGATGCTGCTGGGTTGTGGCGATGTCGTAGGCAATCGCCCGGATCTCTGCATTCGCGGATTTGTCCCGGATGATGAGGGCCATTTCCACGGCCTGGGCGTGGTGGGCCTGCATGTCACGGGAGAATCCCGCATCCGGTCCTGTATCTGAGACGGATTCCCGTTCCGCAGGCAGCCGGCCGAGGCCGAAGGACACGAGCGCAGTGAGCAGGACCACGGCGGCGAAGACCACCCACCGCGTCCTGGCCCGGGCGGGGGCGTCCGGACCCGAGGGGGCGGTGCTCCCCTTGGCCGGCGTCATTTGAGGATCCATACCGGCATCCATCTGGCGGGTTCACCGGCAGCCATTGGCCAGCTCATCACAGCGCAGGTGGCGGGATGATGGTCGCACAGGGTCCTTTCCGCTACTTCACAAACAACAGGTCCTTGGTGGACCAGGGGTGCTCGCCGTTGCCTGGTGAATGCTTCCCGGCTGGCACCGGCCCAGGCCGGTGCCAGGACCAGCGGCTGCCCGTGATTCAGGCAGGCCGGCCCGATACCGTTCGGCAGGGCCTGCCCGGGAGGTTCAGTACACCACTTGCTGAATCAGACAGTAGCCGGAACAGTGCCGCGGGGACAATTCGCCTGATTCCCCCCGACAGGCGCCTTGCGGCTGTTTGGGCTCCGGGGCCCTCTCGCCCTTTCATCACGTCTGTGAATATGTTCATCCACGCTGGCCCGCAGGGCGCCCCGCGCCGCCGGACCTTCCCCGGGCTCGGCGCCGCGGCACTGGTTCTGGCAGGATGCGGGGAAGAGGGCGGGCTGGCGGCGCAGGCGTGTACCGGGGACAACAAGAACTACATCGCCGGGGACGGGTCGGTCAACGAATACCCTCCGGCGAACCGCGGCCCCGCGGTCTCCGTGAGGGGGCGGCTGTCCAGCGGCGAAACGGGTCCTCCGCTGACTGGGCAGGCAAGGTTGCGGTCCTTAATCATCCCGGCTTTGATGACAGCTACAGCGTCGTTCTGCTGGCCACGACCCAGTACGTCCCGCCCCGGGCGGTGCCGGCCACGCTCGTCCTGGATCCCCAGGGCAGGGTCAGCGCACGGATTCTCTGGGGATCTCGCGCAAGAGCATGCTCAAGGCGCTGATCACTTCAGCAGCAACGGCCTGATCCGGCCGCTCAAACCCCGCTACGCGGCCGCTCGGGCCGGTCGGCGAGGCGCTGAAGGTAATCATTGTATGCATCGAGTTCCGGCGTGCCCGCCTGAGCGGCCGCGCGGTCGGCCCGCACCCAGCCGCGGGCCTCATCGCGCTGCCAGCGGACCAGGATGAACATCAGCAACAGCACCCCCGGCAGCTCCCCATAGGACCAGGCCAGGCCGCCGGCCACGCCCTGGTCCTGCATCGGATCAACATTCCAGGCCGCTGGCGGGGTGGCGAAGAAGGAGACCATGGGGGCGGTCGCCATCATGATCACCACACCGAAAAACGCGTGCAGCGGCATTTCGGCAAAGATGTCCACCAGCCTGCCGAAATGCGTCTGCCGGGCCGGCAGCGGGTCAGCGGAAATCAGCGGAACGGTGAACAGGATACCGGCCAGCAGGAACAGCAGCTCCAGCCCGACATGGCCGTACCAGTTCGGCAGCAGCAGGTCGGCCAGCCCCGAGAAGTACACGCCGTAGAAGCTGAGCAGGAACAGCGGAACCATGAAAGCCGGGTGGATCGCCAGCCGTCCCCAGCGGGAGCGAAGGCCCCAGATCGCGGCCCTCAGGACCGGCCGGCCGATGCGGTGGTGCGGGGTGGCCCGCAGCAGCAGGGTTCCGGGCGAGCCGATGACCAGCAGCGGCGGCACCGCCATCATCAAGGTCAGCTGCTGGAACATGAAAATCGAGAACATCTTCAGCCCATAGCCCTCAATGCCGGCCCCCATGACGACGATGACCGCCAGACACCCGGCCAGGAACGAGAGCGTGCGCACAACGGGCCAGCCCCGCCCGCTCCGCCACATTTTCGCCGCTCCGGCCAGATAACAGAGCGCTGCCAGAGCCATGAGGACAGGGATGAGGGGCACGGGCTGCAGGTTCGGGGCAAGGTATTCCGCCAGTGAAGGGGGCAGGGACGGGAGCCAGACCGGCCCGGTGATCCCGGAATCAGACACGACCTGACCCCGCTCTTCGATTGCGGCGACGGGCGGGGTCGGCTGCTATCGGGTGCCGGCGATTTGTAGCCGCTCCTGGCCGGTATGACCGACGTGGGTCAGTCCCAGATCCAGCAGCATCCTGACATGCGCGTCCGCCAGAGAGTAGTAGGCCATCCGGCCGGCGCGGCGCACCGCCACCACCCGGGGGCCCCGCAGCAGCCGCAGCGCATGGGAGACGGCCGATTCGCTGAGGCCCGTCGTGGCCGCCAGGTCGCAGACGCACATCTCGCCTTCGAGCAGGGCAATGAGAATCCGGACCCGGCCCGGATCCGAGAGCAGCCCGAAAACGACCGCAAGGTCCGCTACCTCCCCGTTCGCCGGCATCCGTGATTTGACCGACGCAACCCTGTCCGCGTCGACCAGCCGCACGCTGCACTCGCTTTGCGGGCCCGCCATGGTCACCGGAGCCTGTGTGATTCCGCTCATTCATAAAGGCTACCTTCACCTGCTAATGCTTCGCATTTACTTCGCTGCCGTCCCGCCCGGGTACCTACTAGGCCGCAACCTGTGGGCTCCGGCACCGATTGTCGTCTGAACAACTCTACAGATAATCTAGGGAGGTGCCGGTTTAGACGGCGCGGCCTGCCCGGCACTAACTCCTGGACCAGGTCCCGGCCGTCGCGAAGGACTGACTGTGGCTCTCAAAGCCCCCGCTGCCACTGGGAACGCGGCAGTATTGCCCAGAACCCGGTGGCTGGCCGTGGCCGTGGCGGTCGCGCTCACCGTGGTCCTGGCCGCTACCGCCTTCGGCCAGGGAACCCTGGAAGCCGAAGTCCGGGATCCCGGAGCAGTGGTGCGCTGGGGTTACGGGGTGGCCCAGATTCTCCAAAACCTTTCAGCCGCGGCAACCATTGGAGCGCTCGTTTTCGCGGCGTTCATCGTCCCGCCCAGCAGTCAGCGCCGCCGACGCAGTCCTTCGGGCGCCGCGGTGCCTGTCGTTGCCGGGAACGAGCACCCGGCGTTCACGAGGATCATGGCCCTGGCCGCGGTCTCGGCCGTCCTGTGGACTGCTGCAGCCACAGCCGTTCTGGTCTTCAGTTTCGCCGACATCGCCGGCATCCCCGTCAGCGGCAGCCCGGAGTTCACAACCCAGCTTACGTTTTACATGACCGACCTGCCCTCCGGCAGGGCGTGGCTGGCAGTGGTTATCGTCTCTGCACTGGTGGCGACGCTGGCCTTCTCCGTCAGGTCAGCTGCGGGGCTGGCAGCCACCGCACTGCTGTCCCTGGCAGGGCTGCTCCCGGTCGTCCTGATCGGGCACGCCGCCGGCGGCAACGATCACGAACAGGCCATCAACTCCCTGGCCCTGCACCTGCTCGGGGTCTGCCTGTGGGTCGGCGGGATTATCGCCCTGACGGTCGCGGGAACCTCCCTTGGCAAGGACACCGCCGATGTCCTGCGGCGGTTCTCCACGTTGGCCGGCTTTGCCTTCATCCTGGTCGTCGGCTCCGGGGTCATCAACGCGGCTATCCGGCTCGAATCCCCCGCAGCGCTGGCATCCCCCTACGGCGTGCTGCTCGGGGCCAAAACCGCCGCGGCGCTGGTCCTGGGCGGCATCGGGCTGCTGCACCGCAGAAAACTCATTCCTGCACTTGGCGCCACAACAAAGCATGGAACGCCCGGGCGGTGGCTGCTGTGGCGGTTCATCGTGGCTGAACTGCTGATCATGGCCGCGGCCAGCGGTCTCGCCGCAGCCCTGAGCCGAACACCTCCCCCCGGCGGGCAAGAGGTCAGGCCGGCCCTGACACCGGCTGAAATCCTCACCGGCTATCCCCTGCCGCCCGAGCTCACCGCGCAGACCTGGTTTACGGTGTGGCGTCCTGACTGGCTGTGGATCGCCATCGCCCTTGCCGCGGCGTACCTCTACCTCCGCGCGGCCATACGCCTGAGGCGGCGCGGGGACACCTGGCCGTGGCTGAGGGTGATCATGTGGTTCATCGGACTGGCCGCCCTGGTCTTCTTCACCTCCGGCGGGCCCTCGGTCTACGGCCGCGTGCTGTTCAGCGCGCACATGCTCGACCATATGGCCCTGACGATGATTGCCCCCGTCTTCCTCGTGCTCGGCGCCCCGGTGACGCTGGCGCTCAGGACACTGCGGCCACGCCATGACGGATCCAGGGGTCCCCGGGAATGGCTCCTGATCCTGGTCCACTCCCGGGCGGCTGCGGTGGTGACACATCCGCTGTTCGTTGCGGCAAACTTCGCCGGGTCCATCATCCTCTTCTACTACTCCGACGCCTTCGGCTTTGCCCTGCGCGAGCATGCCGGGCATGAACTGATGACGGTGCACTTTGTGATCACCGGGTACCTGTTCGTCCTGTCCATGATCGGAACGGACCCGGCGCCGCGCCGGGCGCCGTTCCCGCTGCGGCTGCTGCTGCTGCTGGCCACCATGGCCTTCCACGCCTTCTTCGGTGTGACGTTGATGGGATCGACAACCCTGATCCAGCCCGACTGGTTCACTGCCCTGGGCCGGGACTGGGGATTGCCTGCACTGGAAGACCAGCAAAAAGCCGGGGCAATCACGTGGGGAATCGGAGAGGTCCCCACGCTTCTGCTCGCCATCGGAGTTGCGGTCATGTGGTCCCGCTCGGACGCGCGTGAAACCCGCAGGCTCGACCGCGCGGCAGACCGGAACAACGACGCTGACCTGGACGCCTACAACGCCATGCTCGCCCGGCTCGGACACCGTGACAGCCCCCCGCCGGGACGGAACGGCAATGGCTGAGAACTCCAGGACCGAACGCTTCCTGCCCCACGCCTCCCCGGCCGGCGCAGCCGTCCGGCCGCTCCGCCTGCCCCCGGAGATCCTGAGGCAGCCACCACCGGTTCGTGCAATGCCTGCCGGGCTGCCCGGAACGAGCCACCGGACCCCGACCCATCCAAGCACTGCTACTACCTATACCTCGGAGGCGCGCCCATGAGCGGACACGACCACTCCCACGGCGGCGACGCTGCCGGCAACCGTGGCAAGCTGATCATCGTCTTTTCGATCACGTTCGCGGTGATGGTCGCCGAGATCATCGGCTCCGTGCTCACCGGCAGCCTGGCGCTGCTGGCGGACGCCGGGCACATGTTCACCGACTCGGCCGGGCTGCTGATCGCACTGATCGCCGCGTCGCTGGCGCTGAAACCGGCCACGCTGAAGCGCACCTGGGGATACAGGCGGGCCGAGATCGTCGCCGCCGCCGGGCAGGCGGCCCTGCTGCTGGGCGTGGGCGGCTTCGTCATCGTCGAAGGCATCCGCCGGCTCTTCGAGCCCCCGGAGGTGGGCGGATCCACGATGCTGTGGTTCGGCATTATCGGCCTGGCCGGCAACGCCATCGGCCTGATCGTGCTCGCTTCGGGCCGGCACCATAACTTCAACATGAGGGCGGCGTTCCTCGAGGTCCTCAACGATGCCCTCGGCTCGGTCGCCGTGATCGCCGCCGCGGTCATCATCGCCCTCACCGGCTGGACCCGGGCAGACGCCGTCGTGTCCCTGCTGATCGGCGCTTTGATCATTCCCCGCACCCTGAAGCTGCTGCGCGAGACCACCGATGTGCTGATGGAAAACGTGCCCCGCGGCCTGGACCTGGCCAGGGTCCGTGAACACATCCTGGCCCTGCCCCATGTGATCGACGTCCACGACCTGCACGCCTCCCTCGTCGGTTCCGGAACCCCGGTCCTCTCGGCCCACGTCACCGTCCAGGATCACTGCATGCGTGACGGACACGCCGCGTCCATCCTCGCGGACCTGCAGCGCTGCGTCGCCGAAGACTTCGACGTCAGCGTCGAACATTCCACCTTCCAGATCGAACCCGCCGCCCACCGAGACCAGGAAAGCATGCCCCACTGATGACACCAGCACCGACCGCCCCCACACCCCCAGATCCCCGGAAACCTGCCGGCACGGCCAGGAAAGTCCGCCTCGTGCTGTGGACACTGCTCGCCTTCATCGCCGTCGCCGGAGTGATCGGGTACGCCGTCGTCACGGCCACCAAACCCGCCCCCACCGCCGCGGCGCCGGCCGCCGACGCCCAGCTCGTCCGCGAGGACAGCCACGCGATCACCACACCGGCGACAGAGAAAGCACAGCTCGTGGAGTTCCTGGACTTCGAATGCGAGTCCTGCCGGGCGGCCTACCCCCTCGTCGAAAAGCTGAAAAAGGAATACGGGGACCGGATCACCTTCGTCCACCGTTACTTCCCCATCCCCTCCCACCGCAATTCCGGCACCGCCGCCCTCGCCGCGGAAGCCGCCGCCCAGCAGGGCAAGTACGAGCAAATGGTCGCTAAACTGTTCAACACCCAGCCGCAGTGGGGCGAAAAACAGGACTCCCAGGCCGCCCTGTTCCGTTCTTTCGCGCAGGAACTCGGCCTGGACCTGGCCAAGTACGACGCTGCCGTCGCCGACGAGGCAACGAAGGACCGGATCCGCAAAGACATCGCCGACGGCAAGGCACTCGGTGTTTCCGGGACGCCGACGTTCTTCCTCAACGGCGAAAAACTCACCCTGGACACCGAAGAACAGTTCCGCCAGTTGCTCGCGGACGCCGCCAAATAGGGGATACTGGCCTGTTCCAAGCCAGAGCCGGGTGGAAACCGGGCCAAGGGCATCCAGGCCTCCCCGCTCCCTGTCACCAATGGAAGATCAAAACTGATGAAACAACATCCCAGTCCAGGTTTTCGGGCGCTTCTCCGGCTGGCCGCTGCGCTGGCCACCCTGGTGTCCGCGTCTGTTGTGGCTGCGCCGGCCATGGCGCACGATAGCCTGTCATCGACTGCGCCGGCGCAGGATTCGGTAATCACCGCGGCGCCCGCAACGGTGTCCCTGACGCTGTCGGAACCTCCCATTAATTCCGAGAGCCTGAGCCTTAGTGTCATCACGGTCAAAGACGGCGGCGGAAAAACGGTCAGCAACGGGAAGGTGACCGTGGATGGGCCCAGGTTATCGACCGCTGTTGCCACCGGGAGCCCCGGGAAGCATACCGTCCTGTGGCGGGCCGTGTCCTCCGACGGTCACCCGATCGAAGGAACATTCTCCTTCACGGTGAAGCCCCCCGCTTCCGTGGCCACGGCGCCAGCGGCTTCAGCCGCACCATCTCCGGCCACGGAGACTGCGGCCCCGACAGCAGGCGCCACCACCCCTGAGCGGGTGGCGCCGCCGGATAACAGCAATGCCCCGCTGACACTGGCCATCGCGGGGGCGCTTCTGGCCCTCGCGATTGGCGCAACCGTTTTCTTCCGCAGGCGTCACCGGAACGACAGCGTCTGATCCGGGAAGCGGCCGGTCCCGTTGAAGCGGGACCGGCCGCTTCCGTCAGGGCCGTCCGGTGACGGCGGCCTGGCCCCGGCGGCCGCGGACTGTTCTGAGAACAACGCCCCCGACCGAGGCGCAGGCCATCACGATGAAACAGGCGACGCCGGCGTTGAACAGCACGGGGGTGAACCAGGGCAGCGGAGCTGATGAGTCAGCCGCCGTGATCAGCGACGCCCAGTAGCCGGCAGAACAGGCAATCCAGAGGGTCCCGGCAGCCGCTGCCGCCCAGGACAGTTTGGAGAACCACGGCCCGGTGGCACGGTAGGAGAACGCCACGGCGATCAGCACAACGCCGGCCGCCGCCAGCAGCTGCGCGCCCAGCAGGTACGGCCCCCCGACAAGCCCGACCGGGATGGCGAGGCCGCCGAGGAGGATCAGACGGCGGGCACCCAGCGGCATCCTGGCCGCGGCGGGGGCCGCCACCGGGTGTGACTGCGGGCGGCCTGGGGATTCAACTGGCACTTCTTGTCCTAACGTCCCGGCAAGGGGTGTGGGGCCGTTCTGCGCTGCGGAACGGTCGGGTGGGCAGGCACCAGATCCCGGACCAGAACAGGCTGAGGGCCGGTGAGCCGCAGCCCCCAAGGCAGCGGCTCACCGGCCCACAGTATCGGGCGCTCTACGCGCCCGGGCGGACGAACGTGACCGGGCCGGTCGCGGTCAGCCAGGACAATGGATGAACAATGGTCTCGTTGACACCGTTCATGCCCCCGCTGAGGACCTTCCCGCCGCCCACGTAGATACCCACGTGTCCGGGCTGGACCACCATGTCCCCGGGCTGAGGGGTGCCGACGACGCTGCCGTAGTTCATGAACTGCATCGGGGCAAGGTCACCGACGGGGATGCCGGCTGCTCCCAGAGCTTTTTCGACCATGGCTGTGCAGTCCTGGGTGATGCCCAGCTGCGCATAGGCAGCAGATACCATCGCCGCGTTGACGCCCGCCGCCGCGGGGGCAGGGGCCGGCGCGGCCTTGGCCTGCACGGACACTACAGGCTGTGCCGGCGCCTGGGCTGCAGCTGCGGGCTGAACCTGGACGGGCGCAGCGGCAGGCTCAACCGCAGCCGCCTGAGGCTCAACGGCCGGGGCAGCCTCAGGGGCCTGGTCAACAACGGGGGCAGGCGTGGAGCTGACGGCCGGGCGCTCGAAGGAGATCCGGACATTCGAGCCTGCGCTGACTGCTCCGGAAGCCGGGGCGGCCGCTTCCGGAGCCGCGGCCGGCACCGCTTCCGGCTGAGCCGGGGCGGCCGCGGCGTTGGCAGCAATACCGCTGGTCAGCACGAGGCCGGACGCCGCGGCGATCACGGCCGCCTGGCGTCCCATGGTGCCCGTGTTGGTCGAGACTGCGGATGAGATGGCGGCGAGCCGGCTGGTCCGTGTGGGGGTTGCGCGATGGCGCGCGACAGCTTGACGTGAAGACATGACAAAGGCCTCTCCCAGAGCCTGCGGGGTTAGCTGTCGGATTCGGATGGGAGACACCCGGCCGCACGAACACCCCGCATGAGTGCGGAGGTGGCGCGCGGCTTCACCCCAAGGCCTGCTTAGCGAGCAGGCCGCATAGTGGTTTCCCCGTCTCTGCCGGACGATGTATGCGAACGAATCCCGGGCAGCGGCAGAGTTAGGCAATCTGCACGGGAGTGCCCGCTATCGGAGAGCACAGGCACGCGCTACACGATAGCGTGTATCCACGGCCATGTCACATTAGGGTAACGCCCGTTTCTGCGCCGGCCGACAAGCCCGGGCGCTTCCCCTTTTGCAGAAGCGCCTCCCGGGCGCGGCTGTTGACTAACGCCATTCCGATGCGGGAGCACGGATAGCGGAGCCCGCGTAAATGCAGATCAGTTAAATCCCCGCGCGCCTTCCTGGATGGGCCCGGCGATGCGGGTCCACGCCAGAGGCTGCCAGAACAACCAGCGCCGTGATGCCGAGATCGAACAGCGCGGCGGAGAATTCAGGGAGGGACGGGGAGAGGATGCTCAACCAGAACATCGTTGTAGAGGCTGCCCACGCACCCCCGCAGAGGGACGCGAGCCACCGCTTCCCAACCATTCGGCGAGAAGCGAGCATCCCGCCAAGGCCGATGAGCGCGATGAATCCCAGGTAGAACAGGACCGTGGCAAATGAGGCCGATGATGAGCGCCCATCGGCGTGAGCGAGGACGCTCACCCAGTAGGCAACCGTTGCCGCGATCCACGCTGCACCCGCGGCGGCCGTCAGTGAGACCCTGCTGGCGGACCCTGTGCGCGCCGTCCGTACGAGGGCCAGCAAAATGAGGTAGGTAAGGTAACAATCTGCATGATCGTGAAGAAATGCCCGCTTGCAAGGCCAACGGCACCGCACAGCACGCCGGTGAGGACCAGGCCCGGTGTGGAGAGCGGCTGCCTGCGTGTCGAACCGCGGGCAGCCGCTGCCGCACGGTGCTGATCTCCCGTTCCAGCGCCGGCCGTCATGATGCTCTGGCCTTCCCGGTCTGCTTCATGCTGGTTTCGCGGGAGCGGCAGTGTCGGGCTGGTTGCGCCCTCCTGGTGCTCCCTCACACACCCCACGCTCCCAACGGAACCTTGGGGAAACCTGCAGATCTGCGGGGGCGGTCCTGCGGGGGCCACCATGCAAGGATTTTCCAAGGCGTGGCCGCCAGTCTTGGACCAGCACCGGCGCCGATCCCCCTCACGCAACGGCACGCCTGTCCGGCAGCAGCGGTGCCGGAGGAGGACGTCATGTCGATCGTGATGCGGTTCGGCTCGGCCGCGGTACTGCTTATCGCCGGAGTGCTGGCACTGGTATGGGCATACAGGTACGGTGGCGGCGCCGACGCGGGCGCGGTGGATCTGACTGGCCCGGTGGTGCGGTGGGGCCTGCCGGCGACCAAGCTCGTCCTGAATGTCGCCGCCGCGTGCACAGTGGGTCCCCTCGTGTTGGCCGCGTTCGCCTTGCCTGCCCGGGAGCCGGCCCGCAAAGCGGCACTGCGGCTCGCCGGCTGGTCCGCGGTCCTCTGGTCCGCCAGCGCTTTCGTCTACACCGGTGCAAACTTTCTGTTCATCGCAAACCGGCCGGTCTCGGCAGGTTTCGATGCGGCTTTCATCGTGTACCTGACCACCATTGATGCCGGCCGGGCAGGGATTCTCACCGCCGCGGCGGCAGCCGCAGTTGCGTGGTGCTGTTTCCGGCTGGTCAGTCCGGGAGCTCTCGCCGGCACGGTGCTGCTGGCGTTTTCGGGGCTCGTGCCGCTCGTGCTGAAGTCGCATGCGGCTGGCGGGGGCGGCCACGCTGACACTACCGCAGGGGTTGTTGTGCACTCCTGGGCGGCGGCTGTGTGGGTAGGCGGGCTTGTGGCCCTGGTGCTCCTGCGCCCCCTGCTGCCCGGAACCCGGCTCGCAACGGCCGTACGGCGGTACTCGACGCTGGCTCTGGTGTGTTTCATCAGCCTGGCAGGGTCCGGTGTGCTGGCCGCCCTGGCGCAGATCAACACCCCGGCCGATGTGCTCAGCCCCTACGGGGTCATCGTCGCCGTGAAGACGGGGGCCTTCCTGATCCTGGGGCTTTTCGGTGCACTTCACCGCCGCCGTGTCCTGGCCAGGCTCGACCGGGATCCGCACGCGCGGCGGAGCTTCACGGTCCTGGCCATAACGGAGCTCGCCGTCATGGGGGCTGCCTCCGGCCTGGCTGCAGCCCTGGCCCGGACCGAAACTCCGGCCGGGGCGGGCGCGACGGGGACGCCGCTTCCGGGGCCCGGCTTCTGGGAATACCTGTCACGGTTGTCGGTGGATCCTCTCTGGGCGCTGGCATGCGGCTTCGCTGCCTTTTTCTATCTGGCCGGTATCCGACGGCTTCGGACAGATCGCAGGCGTTGGCCGCTGCACCGCACGGTTTCCTGGATAGCCGGAGTGGCTCTCCTCTTCGCAGTGACCAACGGCGGTCTGCGGATCTCTCAGGAATCTTTTTTCAACTCCCAGGTTCTGGCCCAGATGACGCTGTCCGCCCTCGTCCCGCTGCTGCTCGTCGTGGCGTGTCCGCTGACCCTGGCACGGCTGACCATCAGGAGCAGAACAGACGGCAGCATAGGCGTGAGGGAATTTTTGAACGGCACCGTCCAGCGCCTGGTCATCGCGCCAGCCTCGGACCCGATCGGCGCCGCCTGCGCGCTGGCTGTTGCACTGTTCGTCCTCTACTCCACGCCCCTGCTGGAATGGTCAGCCAGCGGACAAATCGCCTATGCGGCTGCCGCCGGGATCGCCCTGCTGTCAGGATGCCTGTTCACGTCGGCCCTCTTGGGGGCAGGCGCCGGCAGCGGAAAGCACTCGTCCGCCAACCTTGCACTGGCCGGCGCCGCCGTCCTGTATGCGGTCCATGGATGGCGGTCCGGAATCCGGGACCTCGGGGCGAACATCTCCGGGAACGACCCGGGCGCCGCGCCTTTTTACGGCGCTCCTTGGGAGAGTCCGGCGGCCATGACGATCTGGTCTGTTGCAGCATTAACCCTTTGCATTATCGCTAGGGTCGTCGCTGCCCGCCGGCGCTCAGGTTCCGCACCCGGGCCGTCCGGTCAACCAGAAGGGGATGGAGATGCGGGCCCCACCGTTCCGGGGAGAGATAACCCGAAATATGCGAGGCGCGCCGGATCTGGCCCACTCATCCGGAGGTAGCGGCAAAGTCCTGGATGAACCTTGACAATCTGACCACAAGTGCAGAACGCACGTCGGGCGGAACTTCGGCATGGAGTGGAAGGATCTCCCGGTCCTTTTCACCCGTCCCGGTTCATGCTTGCTGGACGCATTGGGCAGTTCGATTCAGGAGCCTCCCTGCTGAGGGCACGGCCCGAACCCGTCATGCACATCGATGACGGCGATGACCGGTTGGCAGGGGGCGAGGCGAAGGCGACGGTGAGGTTGATGCGTCCGCACCCGGGGGGCAGTGGTTTCTGGCTGTTCGATCAGGTTGTTTGGCCTAATGGATCAAGCCGTAGCGGGATAATGAGGCAATGGCCAAGACACGCGCCCAGCGCATCAAAAAGCACGGCAGCAAAGCGGCGCTACCAGACCAGCAGCTGCCACCGGCGATCATGAAACCCACGACCACCCGGTCACCGCAGAAGGCGGAGGGCAACAGCAACCTGATCGTCATTGCCGGCGTCGTGGCCAGCCTTTTCCTGTTCTGGTACCTCCACCTGCTCACACTGAATCAAATGACCCAACTGTCCGGCGGGCTGGCGATGCCCGATTCCCTCATGGGTGGTTTCTCCACCGAGTACGTTGGACAGCTGCGCGCCGTCATGGACGACGACGCCCGCGGCCAGCTCAGCTACATCCACAAGACCGCCGGGACCCTGTTTCCACTGATTTTCGGCTTCAGCTGGCTCCTGCTGATCGGCACACGGGTGCCCGTCAAGACCCTGCGGTGGGCGTTGTGGGCGCCTCCGATGCTGTTCGTCCTCATCCGGCTAGGGGCAAACTTCGCCGTTGACGCGGCACTGACCCCGTCAACCCCCGACACCGGCACAGTGACTCTCGCGTCCATCCTCACTGTTGCGGGCTGGGTGCTTCTCCTACTGAGCCTGATAACGGGAGGGGCAGCCGTGCTGGTGGGGCGCCGGGACCTGCCTCGGAGCCCCGGGCTGCCATAACCCGTTGGGGGCCACCCATCGTTAGTCATAGCAGCCGTTCCGGCCGCGCGCCGCAGCCATCGGTGGAGACGGCGGACACTCTCCTGGCAGGCAACGGCACTCCGGGAACGGACAGGATGCCCGCTCGGGCCGACGGCAGGATCCTTGGCGTGCGGCCCGTGGGCCGGCCGTGCGGCAGGTACGTACACTTTGACGCTGGAATGCGAGAGGGCGGGGGGGGAAGGCCTTTCTGGCCAGGGACCCCTGCGGCATTTGAGTCCCGCCGCCATGGCAACTTCATTCCCAACATTCGCCCCCACCCTCGCGTTCCTTCTGCGATGGCGGTGCTCGGCGCGCGAATAATCACAGGGGCCCCGCTGGTCACAGGAAACACTCAGGTCCCGGACATCCCGTTGTTACCTTGCCGTTATACGTTGCAAGGGACCACTGCCTCCGTAGAAGGAAATCATGGCCCAACCGACTGAGAAGTCAACTACCCTCGCCCCGTCCCCCGCAGCGCATGGTCCGGCAGCTCCGCCCGGGCCCGCCGGTCCGCCCCGGGGCAGGGCATTCCTGGATGGCCTCCGGGCTGATGCTCCGGCTTCGCTGGTGGTGTTCCTGGTTGCCCTGCCGCTGTCGCTCGGTATCGCCGCGGCTTCCGGCGCACCTGTCATGGCGGGCCTGATCGCAGCCGCGGTTGGCGGCATCGTGGCCGGCGCTCTGGGAGGCTCTCCCCTTCAGGTGAGCGGGCCGGCGGCAGGCCTGACGGTCGTCGTGGCCGGGCTCGTTGACGAGTTCGGCTGGGCGGCGACGTGCGCGATCACGGCCGCGGCCGGCATCGTGCAGCTACTGCTGGGTCTCAGCCGGGCGGGGCGGGTTGCGCTGGCGGTCTCCCCGGTAGTGGTCCGTGCAATGCTCGCCGGCATCGGAGTCACCATTGTCCTGCAGCAACTCCAAGTCCTGCTCGGTTCAAAGCCTGCCGGCTCACCGCTGGAAAACCTTGCCCGGCTTCCCGAAGCGATCACCAGGGTGGAACTGCACTCTGCACTGCTGGGCCTGCTGGTCATCGGGCTGCTCGTGGCATGGAGGCACCTGCCGTCAGCAATCCGGAAGGTGCCCGGGCCCTTGGTCGCCGTCGTGGCCGGCACGGCTGTCTCTATTGCGGTCGCTCCAGGGGTTGAGCGGATCACTCTTTCCGGATCGGTGTTCGATGCCGTGGCGTTGCCCCAGATGCCCGGCGGGAGCTGGGCCACAGCTGCCATGGCGGTCGTTTCGGTGGCGCTGATCGCCAGCATCGAATCGCTCCTGTCAGCGGTGGCGGTGGACAAGATGCACACCGGTCCCCGCACGAACCTGAACCGCGAACTGATGGGTCAGGGCTCGGCGAACCTTATTTCCGGGTTGCTTGGCGGGCTCCCGGTGACCGGAGTGATCGTGCGAAGCGCCACCAACGTGGAGGCCGGCGCCCGGACCCGGAAGTCGGCGGTGCTCCACGGTGTCTGGGTGCTGGTGTTCTCTGCCCTGTTCGCCGGGCTGATCCAGCTGATCCCGCTGACTGTGCTGGCCGGGCTGCTGATCGTGATCGGCACCCGCCTGGTCAAGATCGCGGACATCAGGACCAGCCTGCGCACCGGAGAGATAATGGTCTACTCCGTGACGCTCCTGTGTGTGATCATCCTCAACCTCCTGGAAGGCGTCATGATCGGCCTGGCAGTGGCTGCCGTGTTTGTGTTGTGGCGTGTGCTTCGCGCGTCGATCCAGGCGCTGCCCTCACCCTCCGGCCCGGACGGCCTCTGGCGCGTCAGCATCGCCGGTTCCTGCAGTTTCTTCGCGCTGCCCCGGCTGAACAGGGTGCTGCACTCGGTTCCCGAAAGCGCGGACGTACTGGTAGAGCTCAGCGCGGACTATGTGGATCATGCCTTTCACGAGGCCCTGGTCGCCTGGAAGAAGCAGCACACCGCGACCGGAGGATCCGTCCTCATCGAAGAGCATGGAAACACGGCATTCCAGGATGCAGTCGACAACACCCCCCAACGCCAGGAGGCACTGGAACTTCCGCTGCAGCCCAGGGCAAGCCGGCAGCCTGACGGCATTGACGACGTCGAGCGACTCCGTCTGCGCTCCATCCTTCTGGGCGTCGACAAATACCACCGCCGCCATGCGGACAAGGTACTCCCGCTCATTCAGGACCTCGCGGAGGGTCAAAATCCCGACACCCTGTTCGTGGCCTGCGTGGACTCACGGGTCAACCCCAACCTGATTACCAGCAGCGGCCCCGGTGACCTGCTGACCCTGCGCAACATCGGCAACGTCGTGTGCAACGCCGGAGAGGATGCCTCCATTGAGTCGGCCCTGTCCTTCGCACTGACCGGGCTGCGCGTGGAGTCGATCGTGATCTGTGGCCACTCAAACTGCGGCGCCATGAAGGCCGTCATCGCAAACGCCGGATCCGGCGGTAATCCGGACGAACCCGGCTTGGGCGAAGCCTTCAATACCTGGCTCGACCATGCCCGGCCGAGTCATCAAGAGATGATGGACGGGCACCCCGTGGCTGCCGCAGCTGCTGCGGCAGGCTACAGTCAGCTGGACCAGCTGGGCATGGTCAACGTGGCCGTGCAGCTGCGAAAACTTGAAGACCACCCCCTGGCTGGCCCCGCACTGGCGAAAGGCCAACTGCAAGCCACGGGACTGTTCTTTGACATCGCAACAGCCCGCGTAGTCCTCATCACCACCGACGGAATCCAGCACCTCGACGGAGCAGCACCGTTGTCCCGAACAACCCTTCATGAGTGTTAAAGCCCGGATCCGAAGCGGCATGCGGTAAGGGTGAAAGGCCCGAAGATCGGGTCCGGCCGCCCGATGGTTCTCCCAACGCCGACATGTCCAGCGACCAGATCCAGAGCCTTCGTTCCGGTCAACTAATACGGTGGTGCAGGTCAACGGTTAGTGGCACTCTTAGCGGGCTCTACCCAGATCGACTCGCCAGCGGCCGGTCCAGGGCCAATCTCATGGCCGCATATGACTGCTGGTTGACAGCAGCGAATATGTCGGTGCGCAGAGTGGCGGTTCTTGTCAGATTCAGAAATCGATCCGCAATTCGCCCTTGGCCGTGGACGGCCGTTGGGGGGGCAGGCAAATGCCGGTGTCGCAGGCGAACCTGAGGCGTCCCATGTCTCTCTGATTGTATGGGTGCATGGATGCGAACGATCATACTGCTGAGCCGTTGGCCTGGGTGGGAGAGCCTGCAGCCGAGGCAGGAAGTGGAAGTCCGGGAACCAAGCCAAGCCGCCGGATCAGGTGTCACCTGACCTGACGCTGATGGCTCGGTCGTGTGCGGCTCCATGGGCAGTCTCCGCGCAGGATGTTCCTGAAAGGAGACCCACGAGTTATCCTCCCGGAGGTTTCTGACGCGTTCTAGCGCAGCTGGTTTCGCTAGGCGCTCTGCGTGCGTGAGGAGCCCGCCGGCCACGGTCCTTGGGTGAATGGACTCGCTGGCATGCCGGTCACGCGCAATGTTGGGGTGGCTTGTGAAAAAGTGACGCTAAGCTTTTTGTCGATTCGCCGTGCGACCCCAGAGAAGGGAGACGCCCCCATATTTTTCCAGCTTGGGCCGCTCAGATGGCTTGGTGATGTGCAGGGGAAACTCCAAGGCGAGAGTGCGGTTGATGCTCCTGCAGGAACGGGAGGCCGGGCATTGTTGAAGGCGTGCGCATCACACCAGTTCAGACGCAGCTAAAAGTAGCGTCCCTGCCGGTTGTTCTGGCTGTGGTTCACGGCGGAACGAGGCGCCTGATGGGCAGATTTCTGCCTCATTGGACCGGCTGTGACCCGGGCGATGGTCGGCCCTCGCCGGGGCGGTGTCAGGGACGCGGGGCGGTTTTGTTGACCCGTCGTGCACGTCTAAGGCTAGGGCCTTGGTGGTGGTGCGGTGATGACTGAGAGCGACAGGGTCTGATCCGGCCCGCCTTAAACCGCCTGTCTGAACCTGACGGCTACTGGTGGGAGTCTGCATTTACCCTTGCTCGGTCATGCAGGGGGTGGGTGCCCAGGCCCTTGGCGTGGCTATGGGGAAAACCTGCCTGGCTGGTTCTTTCTTCTCCGGGCGGTCCTGTATAGCGTGGCGGGAGCACGAAGTCCTGTGGGATTTGATCGGTTCCGGTGAATCGGAAAGGTTCGCTTCGTCGGGTAGGAGTCGGGGATGAAAGGGGTGCCGGTGTGAATCTCGTGACCCAGTCGTTATTGCTGGTTGGTTTTCCTGTCGCTGCGGCCGTCCTGGGCTCAATCGTTGCGGCGTTCAGGCCGCCGGGCCTGAAACTCTCCAGTGCAATCCAGCATTTCGCTGCCGGTGTGGTGCTGGCTGCGTTGGCCGGGGAGGTGCTGCCGGATTTACGGGCCGAAGGAAATCTAGGGTTCGCAACTGCCGGTTTCGCGGGAGGAACGGCTGTGATGCTCACGTTGGGCGCGCTCGGTCGGAAAATAGACAGGGCATCCCCGGTGACCGGTTCCCTGCCTGCAGGCCTGCTCGTGGCCGTCGGAATCGATCTTCTTTTGGACGGACTGCTCGTTGGGTTGGGAACGGTTCTGGGTGCCAGGCAGGCGCTGATCCTGACGATCGCCCTCACCATCGAAATCCTCTTTCTGGCTTTGTCCCTGACCGTCGGGCTCAAGGGCAGGGGTCTGTCGGGTGTGCGTGCTGGGTCTATAAGCAGCGCACTCGGGCTCCTGACGGCAGTCGGCGCGGTCGGCGGCGCCTTCTTCCTAGGTGGCGCCAGCGGCGAGGTGCTGGCTCTGGTATTGGCTTTTGGTGCCGCTACGCTGTTGTATTTGACGGTGGAGGAGCTGCTGACCGAGGCACACGAGCAGGAAGAGACGGTGCTCCTGGGCGCGACGTTCTTCCTCGGATTCCTCGTCATCTACGTCCTCGGCGCCCTTTAAAGACGGGCTGCGGGATGATGACGGGCTTCGGGACCGGTCACCCCGGGACTGTTGAAAAGGCCAAAAACCGGGAAATTGAGCCATCAGCTGTTATCTGATCAAATAACGGCTTGGTGGGTGCCGGAGCCGATCGCCGGTAAATTAGGGGGATGCTCCAGCTTTCTTCTCAGTTTCTGCGCGCCCTTTCCTGTGTGGCCGCCGCCGCTGCCCTGGTGGCCGTCTCCGGCTGTGCCGGGCAGGTCTCGGTGGGCAACGCTGACGTCCCCGCGTGGCAGGCTACCGCGCTTCCCGCTGGCTCGGGAATCGTGGCGGCGGACGCCGGTAAAATCCTCAATAGGCAGCCGGTGGTTCAGACGAAGGACGTGCAAGCAGGCACCTACATGTTGACGCTGGTGTGCGAAGGCGTCGGCAAGGCCTTCCTGACGGTGCGCTCGGCCGGCAACGACCTGGTGGAACTGGGGGCAGCCTGCAACGGCGCGAAGGAGACAACCAAGGTCAGCGTTACCGACCCGGGACCACTGGAATTACGTGCGTCCAGTGTGGATGCGCCCCTGCTCTACACCTACCAACTGGCGGCAGCCCGGTAGAGACCAATCCTGTCATTTCCGCCGATAACCGGCGCGACGCTGTGATTATGGCAGTTTGTTTTGGGACCGGGGTTTGAAGCTTCTTGTACACCGGGAATGTAGAACCCAGCTGCCGACATTCATGGAAGGACAAGATCAGGCAAGGCCACTGTCGTACCATTCCACCGCGACCACGAGGGCCCGGGACGGAAGTGATCTTCCCCATCCAGCATGCGGGACAGTGTCCGCACAGCCTGGCGCACGTCCTCGGGCACAGCCACTTCGATCCGCCCCTGACCCGGCTTCCGCTCCTGCGTCCACCTGGGAACCGCAGTCGGCGCGGCACCCGCGGGGGTGGTCCGGTCTTTGCCCGGGCCCGAGCTGTCGGCGGCGGTGCGGCAGGTCAAGGCAGTGGTGGTGGTCATGATACGGGCCTTTCCAGCACGAGGGGGGACGTGGCGGCGGCTCGGGCCTCTTCGGCCGGGTTGCCACCCCACACGGTTCCCCGGGGGAGGGTCGTCCCCTTCATCACGAAGGAGTCGGTGGCGACGACGGCACCGTCTTCTGCGGTCACACCGTAGTGGACAAGGCAGCCGACGCCGAGCGTGACGCCGTCCCCAATGATGCTGCGATCGGTCTTGAACATTCCGTCCTCCTGGGAATGGCACTGCACCGCGGAGCCGGCGTTCAGTGTGCAGCGGGAGCCGATCGTCACCAGGCTCCGCTCGGGGAACGCGCATCCATCGTCGAACACCCGGGACCCGATCCGCACGCCCAGCAGACGCCAGAGCAGCGGCTTGAACGGCGTCCCGTCGAGGATGGTCATGTACCGGCTCTGGATCTGCAGCTTCCAGTACCGCTCGTGCCACCAGAAGTATGGGTTGTAGATGGAGCAGAGCTGGGGCTGAAGTCCCCGGGACCGCGTCACGATGTGTTCGATGCCGCTGGGGACGAGCAAGCCGACCAGGAGCATCACGACGAAGGACGCGCTAAAGGCAAGGAAACCGAATTGGTCGGACAGTTCGAGAGCGGCGAACATGATGATCATGGCCAGCGAGATGTTGAGCCACCGCACCAGCATCACGAGGGCCATCGTGCGCAGGTTGTGCCTGTTCTTGGCTGCCAGGTCCCGACGGAAGTGCGCACGGTTCCTATGTTCCTCGGGGAGGGCGTCCCGGAGGACCGAGCGGGGGATCTCGAACGGCGGCGATCCGAGCAAACCCACGTCATGGCGCACCGGTCCGTCGATGGGGACCGCCACCATGGTCGCGAGCAGGCAGTTGTCCCCGGTTTTCGCCCCGGCCGGGTAGAAAACGCCGTTGCCAAGGAAGTTGTGCGCGCCGATCGCCGCCCGACTGACCTTGAACGACGTCGGCGAGTACTCGGCGTTCATAAACGACACCCCGTCGGCGATCATCGTGCCAGTGCCGATCGACGAAAGGAAAGGGTTGTCGTGCTTGAACACCGTGCCCATGTTCGAGCCTGTCTGCTGGACCTGCCCCAGGTCGTACCCGATGGCCCGCAGGTAGTTTACGACGTATGAGCTGTCGCCGAACAACCCTCCAAGCATGGGACTGTTGGTCAACTTCGTCACCGCCCGCGCCGCCGCGTCACGCAGTCCGAACAGCGGATACACCGTGTCGGGCTTCAGAGCGAGGTTGAGCAGCCGCGGCACGGTCGTGGCGATGACCAACGCGGCGACCGTTCCACCGAAGACGGTCAGGCCGGCGAGGGCAACAGCGTGGGCGTAGAAGGACCAGTCAGTGAACGCCAACGGCTGCGCCTCCAACAGCGCCGCCACGCGCGGCAACGCCAGGACGGCCAGGGCGATGGTTATGGTCAGCATGGCCCGGCCCAACCCGAGCGCACTCAAGAACTGGGTGAAGGCGAACCATCCCCGGCGCCAGGGCCGGTAGGGCGTGGCCTCCACCGTGCGGAAATCCGCCTCCGTGCGCCTGCCCGGCGTACCGTGCCAGCGCTCGTCCCCGGGCACGGCCTGGCCGGCGTACAAACTGGAGCGGTGGCCCAACTGCGAGCCGTCTCCCATAGCCGTGTTAATGTCCAGGATGCTGCCCTCGCCGACGACCACGTCACGGCCCAGCGTCACCGCACCGAACTGAATGACGCCGCCGTGGGCCCGGTAGCCGTTGAAGACCACATCCTGGCGGATCACCGTCCCCTCCCCGATGGTGAGCAGGTCGGTGCAGACCGGCAGGCGTTTGGTCAGGATCGTCACGTTGCGGCCCACCTTTGCACCCATGGCGCGCAGGTAGAAGGTTGTCAGCGGGGAACCGGCCATCAGCGAGAGGGGCGAGGTTCGCATCAGGGTCTTGACCAGCCAGAACCGGAAGTAGGCCAGGCTCCAGATATGGATCTCCTGGGGCCGGAAGCGCCCGAGGACGAGCCACTTCGCGGCCACCGGCAGGATGCACAGCAGCACGAACACCATTGCGGCGAAGCCGATCGACCGCAGGTAGATCTCCCAGACGGCCATTCCTTGGTTGCCTGGACCGGCGTTCGGGAACTCCCACTGGTAGCCCACGACCGCGAGCCAGCCAGCGAGGAGGCAGTAGCCGAGGTAGACGAGCACCTGCAGGGCGCCGCAGGCGACATACTCCCATGTCCGCGCGTCCATGGGTGCCGGAGCCTCCGGCACTGAAGCCGCGACCGGCGAGGGCTCCGCCTCCTTGTCCGGCTGCGGGGAAACCTGCAGGGCCGCTGCCAGTGCGAAGATATTCGGGTTGCTGTAGATCTCCTTCATGGATACCTGGGGCAGGTCCGGCTGCTTGCGCACCCGGGCGCAGAACTTTGCCATGACCAGCGAGTCCGCGCCCAGGTCCTGGAAGAAGTCATCGCCCACCGCGACCTGCTCGATGCCGAGCACGCCGGCGAGCACCCCGGCCAGCCGTTCCTGCACCTGCACCTGTGCCGTCGCCTCTTCCGCCGGTGCCAGGGCCGCGGCCAGCGCCGCGATCGTTGGGTTCTGGTAGATGTCCTTGATCGACACCACTGGCAGGTCCGGCAGCTTTCGCACCCGGGCGCAGAACCGCGCCATCACCAGCGAGTCCGCGCCCAGGTCCTGGAAGAAATCGGCTTCCACTGGCACATGCTCAATGTCCAGCACGCCGGCGAGCACCTCCGCCAACCGTTCCTGCACCTGTACCTGTGCCGTCGCCTCTTCCGCCGGTGCCAGGGCCGCGGCCAGCGCCGAGATCGTTGGGTTCTGGTAGATGTCCTTGATCGACACGGCAGGCAGGTCCGGCTGCTTGCGCACGTGGGCGCAGAACTGCGCCATCACCAGCGAGTCCGCGCCCAGTTCGTAGAAGAAGTTGGCGTCCACGGAGACATCATCCCTTTTCACCACCGATGCGAGAAGATCCGCCAGCCGGCGCTCCAAGGCGACGGCCGTACCCGTGGCCGGAGTGGCTGGTGAGCCGTTCCCGGCCGGAGCCGTGGTTGTCTCAGGAATGGGGGGATTGATGGGAGATGTGGAACGCGGAGCGCCCTGCAGGTTGTCGAGACGCATTTTCACTGCAGGAAATTCCCTAGTGCGGCTGTGGCGACATAACCGGCCACGGGTACGCGTGCCGGGTGCTGTGGCTCCGACACCGGGCGGGGACGGCCCATGTCCGGGGAGATGGCCACCGCCGTTAGGTCCCGGGCGTCGTGGTCGGCGAGCCAAGACATGGCGCCGTGAACCGCCTTGCTGGCGGCGATCATGCTCAGCGCGACGTCGAGGTTGCCCGAGGAGGACTCCACAAGGACGGAGCCGGGGCAGATCAGCCCCTCCCGCTCGGCGCGCTCGACCACCTCCCGCGCTGGTTTGAGCTTGATTGAGCTGCCAGCGAAATTGAACACCTCGTTCTTCAGATACAGGGGGCAGCCCAGCACCCCTATCAGGTCGACGAACAGGCTCTGCTCGTTAAACAGGTGCGGATCCTTGATAAGCGGCATGTTTTCCCTCGTTCCCCTGCCGCAAGCTTGGTCAGGGTTTGGGGGCTGTTCCTGCCAGCTTGCGGATTAAGGGTGGCGGACATCTTCGTCCGGACCAGTATCACTTTTCAAGAAGAGCCGCGCAGAGCGGCACGAACGGAACACTGCGGTCACCGCTATTTTCCCCAGCAGCGAATATCCGGCTTCCCCACCGCAAATAATCCGAGATGCAGTCGAGGCTTCAAACCTTTGGTTCGACAGTAGACAGGTTTCGTAGCCCAACACAACCACTTCGAGTACCTGCATCCAGGCCCGTGTGAGTACCTACTTACTCGCACGCGCGCCGCCCCCGCGCAGAGTCATAGTCGGCTCTTGTCAAAGTTCCGGACCGCGCACATGAGGCGGTACCTTTCAACCATGGACGCGTTCCGCTCGAAGCGATGACCGCGAAGGACCACAGCAGGAGCCCGATTTGCTGTGTCCTCATGTTTCTGGCGGCGTATTCGGCACCTGCGGGACGCCTTCGCGGTACCCGAGTCGCGTTTCTCGGCCCCCATGCTGCAGTGGCCGTTGCGGGTTCCGGTGGTCACGAATTCAGTATCAGAAGTTGTGCTTTGCTTCTTGAAGTGGTCCCTTGCGGGCGGAAGTTGCTGGCGGCTGGAGCCGAAGGGCCTCGGAAAATCCCCTGCAAAACGCTGGCTGTCCGCCCAAAATGCGGGGTGCCATCCGCGTAGGGCGTTCAAGTTTGGTCGTGATGCCGTCAGGGCACACGAGTCTGTCATTGAGAACCACACCCCAACCTGACGTCAGGTGATAGGCCAACTGGCGTCAGAATAAGGTCCAATTCCTCTTTTACTGACAACGGCTCGCGGAAGTCTTTGATGCCAACCTGACACTGGCACCTGTATGGGTCTGCTGTTGCAGTGCTGCTCGGTTGCCGTTCACCGTCTCTAACATGTCGTTCCTAGGCTGTTCAGCCAATCGAAGACTTCTGAGCGTCGTGACCGAGAGCCCGAAGTCTTTCGCGATCTGCGCCAGTGGCGCCTCGCCTTTCCGGGCCACATCAATAACGTCGTGACGGAACTCCGCCCCATACGGCGTGCGCGTGGTCAACATCCTTCCACGAGCACAAGCCCGCTGGGTCAGGGAGTCAACAAAACCGGGGGCAGTCCCATTTGGCGTCCTCAGCTCTCGAACGGCGCCTGGCAGCGGGCAACGATATGGAGCAGGATAAAAACCGGGGGGGCTGTATTTACCCGTCGACGCCGTTCGTCGTAAGAGTGTTCTAGGCTCTACTCATGGCTAATATTCCTGCTCCCAGGGCTTCCGCAATCGCTCAGCTAATCACGGAGTCGGAGGAGCTGGAAGAGCGAATGGCTTCCCTTCAAGAGGGCGAAGCTCCCCATCCCAAAGATGTCGGTTCTGTTCGGGCTGACTACCGCGTGTGGCATAGCAGAGCCAGTCGCGTCCTGCCGCCGGACATTAGAAAGAGGTTTGACGAGCAACGGGACGGCAGCATGGTCAAGCCCGGGATCTACCGCTTCCTGAGCGAGCCTCGGACTGAATCAGTACTGAAGGCAGCTGATGGATCATTTCCCTTGGGCCAGCGCTGGCAATACCCTTTCGCCAATGTCCGCAGCCGGCTGGAAAAGCAACGAAGTCTCCTAGCTGACGTCGAACCCGAAGAATCACCAGCTGCACTCGTAGCAGCGGATCTGGCAAAGGTCCTAAGGCGTTTCCCCGACTTCATTCAGGTTTTGCAACAGCGCCGGCCGGAATGGCCAATCGGAGAGGCATTAAAGGATGAGCGGGAGCTGCAGGTCCTGATAGAAGCCCTGCTGCGGACTCTCTTCGACGATGTCAGACCTGAAGATTATACCCCTTCGAGGGGAGGCGCGAACTCCAGAGTCGACTTCGTTCTGCCCGAGGTAGGGGTGGTCGTCGAGACCAAGATGACCAGAGAGAGCATGAGCGCAAAAAAGCTAGGTGAAGAGCTTTTAGTTGACGCAGGGCGTTACCCCGCGCATCCTAACTGTGAGGCCATCGTCGCTTACGTCTACGATCCAGACAAGCGTCTGCAAAACCCCAGAGGTATCGAACGCGATCTGACACAAACGACCGCAACGGGCATCTCATTTTTCTGTGCCATCTCCTGACTCAGCGGTGCTCCTGAAATCCGAGACCAACCTTTAGGGAACTCAATACGCCAGCCTTGCGGTGGCTCAGGCCAGGAGGACATACCCAGCCCCCTTATGGAGCTAGCGGACCCGGCCTAGCGCAACCCGGGGGATTACATAAGCGGCCCCGCTTTAATGTCTTGCGGAGTCCCGGAAAACGCAGGTTTTCCGCATTTTATCCGGCAGGCTTCTTGAGCGACAGGATGAAGGCCTTTCCCGGTAATCTCTCAGTAAGCTGTGCTATTTAGGGAATTTCCATTCCGTGGTTTATCTTTCTCCTTAGCTCAGTTAGCTTGGGTTCTTAATCGGGGAACTGCAGTCAGGCAGTGGTTTGCTGCCGTTTTGGTCTTGTGATTGTGGTTCTGACGCACCCGGGGTGCGTCAAGGGGGGATTTTTCATGCGCTCTTTTGTTCTGCCCGCCATAAGGCGGTCGCGCCTATGTTTTTCTGCCGGTGGAATGGCCGGCGTGATGTCCTTTGTAATCATCATGGTTATGTTGGCGGCACTGATACCGCCTCTTTTGTCGGCTACCCGCGCGCATGGAGCGACCGTGGGCACGGCCGGGCTATTCGTGCCCGTGCAAGGCCGGCTGGTCGATTCCAGGACGGGGACGGGGATATCGAAGGCTCCGCTGGCATCCTTTGCGCCGCGGACGGTTCAGGCGACTGGTGCGGCGGGAATCCCGACCGAAGGCGTGTCGGCCGTGCTGGTCACAATGACCGCGGTGGCTCCGACAACAGCCGGACAGATGTCAGCCGGCCCGGCTGATGGTGCATTGGCTGGTGTGATGCGGTATGACGCTAGCCCGTATACCTCGAACAGCGCAGTCGTGATGGTGTCCGATGCCGGTCAGATCCAGATTCAGGCCACCACGACGACGAACGTCATGGTGGACGTTCAGGGTTACTACACCGCCGGTAACGGGGTGACTGCCGCCGGCGGATACTCGCCGGTCAAGCAAACCCGAATCGTGGACACGATCAATGGTGTTGGCCTTCCGAAGGCGAAACTGACAGGTGGCAGCACTTCCACCATTCAGGTCTCGGGCAAAGCCGGTGTGCCTGCAGGAGCCAAGGCGGTGTTCGTGAACTTTCAGGTCGACAACACCAATACCCTGGCAGGGTACATAAATCCATACGCCACAAGTGCAACGTCCCGGCCGGGAACATCATTGAACTTCGACGGATCCCCGTTTACGTCAATCGGCGCTATCGTCCCACTGGCGGCCGACGGCACGATCAAGGTGTACCTATCAGCCGGTAATACGATCGACTTGCTGATGGACGTGGAAGGTTACTTCACGCCTGGCGGCAGTAGCTCCGATGCCGGGGTATTCACTCCGGCCGTAGCGAAAATTTATGACACCCGGGCGGCGACCCACGTGCCACCCGGAGCGACAGTCACGATCCCCGTAGGCGGGACAAACGACATACCTTCTGTCGGCAACGGGCTCTCTGCGATCGTGGCGAACCTGACCGTCGTCGATACCGGGACTGCCGGCGGATATGCCCGTGCTTATGCGTCCGGCACAACTGAGCCGACCAACGTCGGAACCCTGACCTTCAACAAGGGGACTGCCGGTGCATACACGACCAACTTGGCCACCATCCCGGTGGGCTCGGACAACGCCATCAAGATACATAACGTCTCGACCGATACCGTGGACTACATCCTCGACCTCAACGGCTGGTACACCAAAATGCCCACGGTTGCGTTTTCCTGCCCCACCCCGTTCGTCGGCGAAAATTGGACGGACGGCGTGACAACGACCATGGTCGATTGCACACTGGCGGCCACGAACCCCTACGGCTCGCCAATGACCGTTTCCGTTGCCTATGACGGCACCTCACACGGTCTTTACACGGTGCCGGCCAAGTCCTCCATTAGCCCCGCCCTTGCGGTTCCGGCGCACACCGGTGAACACGTCATCAGCGCTGAAACAACAACACCCGCCGGGGAACAGGTCATGACCTCTTACGAGTTCGCCCTTGGTGACTGGTCAACATCCCGCTGGGGCACCTCCCTACCTAACGGTTCCACCACGGATTTACCACCGACTCTCGACTACGCCCCCTACTACGGCTCGTTCCCCGACGACGGCACCCTGGTCTTTGCGCTGACGACCAATCCTGACGGGCAATCAAACCCGATCCAAATCTCCAACGGGACCACAAGAGACATGCCAGTGACCGCTGGACTGCTCGCACCTGGCACCACCTACTACTGGACGGCGACGGCCACCGGCCGAGTCGAGGGCCGACAAGAACTCATAACACGCACCAGCAATATCTACAGCTTCACAACCTCCGCAAACTACAGCAGGGAAGACCAACCGGCGTCCTCCTCCACCTGCGAGGACACCGCGAGCGACCTTGCCTCGCATGAATCAATCCAAGACGCGGTCGCCGAAAACGCGAATCGATCCATTGGATATACGTGCGTTGCCGACCTGGTCACGGTCGCCGTAGCTGATGACTCAGGGGATTCTGTTGCCGAGGTGGTGCAGGAAGCCCCAACCGAAGAACCGATCGACCTTACCGGCTTGAATGCGCAGGATCGGGCAGCAGTACTCCCGCAAATCGAACTGACTAATACCGAGATCGTCCCGGAATCACCTACGACCCAAGCAGGTGAAATGGAACCGCTCAGCACGACGATCAACACCCAATACCGAGCTTCGTCCAATGACACCCTCCGGTGGGGTCAAATGACGACAGCAAGGGTGGTCATCTGGCAGTCATCAATCAAGCTCAATACCTGGATTTCCCTTCAAAGGACGTACCACACTTTCAATGTCTCTTACACGTCGATGAACAAGCGGCAAATCTCAGTAACGATTCCGCTGCGCATGCGTGAAAGCGTCCCTTTCTGGTTTGACCACGATGTGGACAACCTCTGGTTTATGCCGTTTGCGTTTGGAACATCCTTCACTCAGACAAAGCATCCTATGACCCCAAAGAAGGCCGCCAAATTTTTCGCTGAACTGTACGACATCTCCGTCAATGATCGTAGTGCAGGGCGGGTCTTCAAGATCGGCGGGACCATTAAGCTCCCGCGTTTCCAGTGTTACCTCAACGCCCCATGTAAATATCCCTACGGCAGGGAGGCATAGCTGATTAGGCTTTGCCAGGACAAGAAGGAGCGTCGGGGTGTCATCCAGTTGTGGATCCCACACCCCGACGCTCTTTTGCGGAGCTATTCCCAGGAACTCTTGATGTCCTGAAGCGTTGTCCGCTCCCATGGCAACGTGAACTCCATCGCAACCCCCCACTGGAGGTCGATGGTTGCCTGGCCGAAAAGTTCAGCATCGTCTTTGTGCTGGAAGCGTAGATGCGCCTCCCCTCCGGAGACTGCTGCGTCGATGACCCTCCAGCCGTCCATCTGTCCACCCCAAATGGGGAGGGAGAGGGGGAAAAACAGGAGCATCTCCGGTGGCATCCAGTCATCCCGCTCTCTGGGTACATTCTCAACGGCTCCGTCGCTGTGGCTGATGGTCCAGCCGCTTTCCGGGTGAAATGCGGACGCCCCATTTTCGTCAGTGAGGGACCAGATCCGGTCGTTGAAATTAACTTGCGCCTTTGCCACGATTCGATCGCCTCCGCTGCGGGTGTTCTCCACCGTCGCCACCACAGGAGGACGGGTGCGAGCGTCACGAACGGCGGAAATAATGGCAAGCATCGCCTCAAAGGAATTCTGGTCGTTCATGACATCCTCAATGACAGTGGGCACCCGTTTGGTGCTCTCCTGAATAGACTAACGGGTGCAGGACTACGCCTTGGTTGGACTTCACGTTCACTGTGGACCCGGGTAAAAAGTCACCAGCACAGCCGGACCACCTAACCGCTTCGGCACGGGCTGCTTCGATTCGTCGCATATGTAACGTGTGCAGCGCCGGTTGAAAAGTGAGTCATTTCGTGGGCCTTGGTGTCTAGCGGTCATTGCGACACCTGAGCTTGTTTAGGAGTTGCAATTGGCAGAGATGAAACGACCACGAAAGTCACGGGGCGCCACTCCAAAGGACGCTGCATGGGCTCACTATGATCAGCTGATGAAACAACCGCCGATGGCAACACCTTCTGATGGTCGCTCAACCACCGGTACGCGGTCGGACGCGACACCCCGGCGGCCCGCGCCGTTGCGGCTACTGACAGCCTGGCATCCAGCCCCTCCCCGAACGCTAAACGAACACTCAACGGCGACCACGGTCTGCCCATCGACGACACCCCACAGAAGTCAGGGTGTTGCACTCACCGCCTGAACTCGCCGCCCCACTGTAAAGGAAATCATCTTTCTGCCGCCCTGACCTTGCAGAGGGCCGGCCTCACCTAAACAGGCAGAGCACCCACTTCGCCTGGCGATCTGTACCAGTAGGTGCTTACATCCGCGTCATCACTATGTGGAAGCGGAGAAGCAGTTCGGATCTTGCATGTAGTCGGGATACTAACCGACGTTCCGAACACCAGTGCGTGTTGCTTCGGCAGGGAGGCCAGCCGGTTCAGTACCGATTCCGATATGAACGGAGTCATCCGGCGTATGTGGTGAAGATCTTCAGGATTCTGAATGCGGTGGATCATGTAGTTCGAGCACTGGGACAGGACGGTTCCAGACAGTTCGCTCGGTCGCTGCGAAGAAAGGATGAGGAAGAGCCCATATTTCCTCCCCTCCTTGGCCACACGCTCGAAAATTTTCGTAGCTTCGAGAGTACTTGCAGAGGCCGGCTGGCTGGGGACATATCGATGTGCTTCTTCGAGAACTAGATTCACGGGGTAAGCGTTTCTAATCCTGCTTCGTCGGAGACGGTCGAACACGAGCCTGGTGACGACGGAAGACACAACCTCTACCACCTCGTCGTCTACGGTGCTGAGATCAAGGATGAATACCTGAGCGCACTTGATCAGCTGAGTTCCGTTCCGGCCGATGCCGAGAATATTGTCAACGAAACTGTCATGAGAATCGCTAATCAGGTCCTGGCCCGGATCAGCCCGCAGGAACTCAAATTCGTCGCGCGACTGCAGAGCTTTGACGCGGGTGAGAAGTGTTGAGCAGTAATCGCGGACTCGGCTGTTTCCATGGCTCTCTTCGTAGAGGATCGCCATGTCAAGAGCAGTTTCAAGGTCTGAGAACTTGAAAGGATGTTGCCTGTACCCCGGTATCTCCGCATCATGCAGTATGAACGACTTCAGCGTGCTCTCAATATCTGCGATGTCCCGATCGTCAAAAAGACCGTAGCGGACTTGCCTGTTATGCAGAACACCGTGAACGGAAATCTCATCCGATCCGTACACGTTCAGGAGGGAGCGCATGCGGTGTTTGGCTGAGGTGTGATTCTCAGTGTCACGCAGCAGATGTTGGAGGCAGGAAGCCAAAATGTGGTTCTTGAGATCCTTTAAGTCCCCAGCTGAGTCTTCAGCAAACAACGAGGTCAGTCCCAGAGCGTTGCGAAGCACCGGGCGTTGTACACGATCACTCGTCTGAAGTAGGAGCTCCCACTCCTCGGGGGTGAGGAGCCAATGCGGGAGCTGGAACTCCTGTGACTCTTCTCTTTCGCTGAATTGATCGGTCGGGTCGAGTGGCGCTGCTTGTCGGTGGGAAATTCGAGCATATGTGCGGTGGATCGGATCGGGTAGCTCTGACAAAGCCCGGCGGTATTCGCCGTTGGTATCGAACAGGATGAAAGTGCTTCCGCCTGCTGGAGCCTGAGTCGCTTTACCTAAGGATGCCTGCAAGAGGCTGGCAATAGTGCATGACTTTCCACTGCCTGTGTTGCCAAGGATGGCCGAGTGGGCACCGAAGAACTCATTGATCCGGATCTTGACCTCGTAGTCGTTGAACACGACCGAGGTACCAATCGTGAGGCTTCTAAGCTTCGTCGCGTGGGGAGAATCCGGAATCGCGATTTCCTGGTTGGCCACATTGAGAATTCGGTCGAGGTCGCGGTTTTCGACGTGCAGGACATCCGCATATAGAGGAGGGAACTCCGAAACGCCGAAGGAGAAATTTTCGGTCTCATCGAACGGAAGGCTGCCAAGAGGCGTGAGGGAAAGCTGGCGTGATGAGACTTGGGTAATGTCTTCCATCGACTTCGAGGCACTGGAAACCGGGCCAGCGTCAGGACGCTCCTGGAGCCCAGTTACTTCGGCAACCACGTAAAGGTTTGTTAGCGGAATCAGGACAAGGGAACCGATGCGCGCCACGTAATGCTGGTCATCGAAGCCGACCAGTGTATATCCGTCGGCAGCCTCGGTCATCTCCACCCTGAACCGCTCGGCGTTCACGTCGACTATCGTCCCAAGTCGCCTTCGGCGTGCATCAGTTGTCGCCATCGTTGCCACCCTTTTGGAAGGAAGCGAAGAGGTCCATCACGTTGCCGATGGCCTTCTCGGCGGGATCGTTGTCACCCGAAGGCATGATGTCTGCGACGAACTGGTTGAAGTAATGTGCTTTCCACGTCGAGTTTGAGTCCTCGGTCCCAATCACCCAGATGCGTGGATCGTTCAGATCCTGAAGCTTCCTTACGTGCTCATTCGACGTTTCAGTACCGAACTCAGGTTTGGCGAAGATCACGAGCCTAAAGGTCGGGATAGTGAGCGCCTGGTAGATGATGTTGTTGACGTGCTCATCGCCGAAGCCGTAGCCGAGAGTCACCAGGGCACTTTGCTCCTGTACCACCTTGGTTTGGAACTCCCGGAACATGTCCGAATAGGGAGCCGCGAAGCTTGCGTTTTGTTTTGCTGGCGTTGGGTAGATCAGCATGGCTTTGCCGTCTCCACTCTCGCTTAGCGGCCGCTCAGCCACGGGGAAGAGCCCTTTCTCCACTGAATGCCAGTTAAGAGAGCCATGGAGCTTCAGGAAGTAGACGAGGTTGTCGAGCGAGGTCCAGCGTTGGGAGGTCAGATCAAGTCGCTGCGCGATTGTGTAGCGAAATGACGCGGGGTTGAACCGTTTCTCTACGGAGCCAAGAAAACCATTGATATAAGGGACGCCGGCGCGATCCATTGCGATCTCGTTGAAGAGATCGTAATTTGTCGTCGCGATGGTAGGGCGAGGCAGAGAACGAGACCTCTGCGAGAGCTTCCGGTAAAAGATCTGGTAGAAGGAGACGACGGTTTCTGCGGAGGGTCCATCCTGCCCTGACTTGCACGCATCAAAGACGTATCTCTTGATCGCCTCAATCGCAATGTCTAGCGAGACTTTCGCATCGGATAACGCGCTGTTGCTCGTTTTCGCCAGAGCGAACTGAAACCCAAACAACACCTCCATGAGACGTTCAAGATTCCACGCGTAATCCTCATCGTTTAGGTCTATCCCAAGGTCGTCGGCCAACTGGTTCCTGACGACGTCCGTGAGGCCGTATCGAGCAGCCACCGATCTGTTGGTTTCGGCCAAGATGCCTTGAGCCAGTGGAGCCATCGTAGGAATGCCATGCTCGTCATTCCGATTCGGAGCATGAGACGAGCACCCAGAGCCTAAGAGGAACGTTAGATTCTTCGATGAGAGCACCTCGTTGAAGTCATTCTTAGCAATCTCAAAGGGCGAACGCCGCGCAGCATCATGTTCACCCGCCCTGTAATGAATACCACCTTTGAGGAAGGTGAGCGGACGGGCAATAGGTTCAGCAGTCAAAGGTCCCCCAGGAAAAGTTTCAAGCCGCAAGACGTGGGCATCGCGACGGCGTTGGGCGGAGCAGCTTTCATTGGTTGCAGAGCCGCCGTGGCGCGTCCGCTAAAAAGGTCTGTTGCTCTCGGGTGACATTCTAAGTTCCAAGGCGACGCCGGTTGTGCACACAGCTGTCATCGACGCCGGTGTCGTGGACAGCTAGACATTGTCCCTGCCCACATGCCATACGAGTTAGTGGCTTGTGGCGACTCTCCGCCGTGGACTCAGGCCCCAGCCGTTGATTAGCGATATCTAGTCGTTAGCGCACCCCGATAGGCTTTAGGCTTCCGATAGAGAAGGCAGGGCCCGTGGGGGGAATGCATGGTTTCGGCCTTACGGACAGGCCGTTGGCTGAGTTGTACCGGACGACTGCGGGGCCGGTGGCGTTCATTGATGAGTCCTACCGAGAGCCGCTGAATTCGGATGAGCGGCCCTTTTATTCGATGACAGCCGTCATCGTGGGCCGTGACCAGGGCGCGCTGGTGCGTGACGTGTTGATGGACATTCCGGGCAGCCGGTACTGGCACACCACTGACGCCTACCGCACGCCCGCCGGCAAGCGGGTCATCAAGAAAATGATCGATTACATTGCTGGGGCTGCAGAGTTCAACATCGTCACGGTCCAGACCCAGATCCGGCGGGACGATCCCGGCATGAAAACCGCGCGGCATGAATGCCTCGGAGCCCTAACGAAGGAACTGACCCGCGGTGCAAGCGAGAACGCGGTACGGCTCCTGGTGGTCGAGTCCCGGAACGCCAACGTACATCCGGGCGGAGACGCCGACGACGCCCGCGTGATCAGGCAGCTACGGTCCGCCGGCAGTATCGACCGTGCCGTGCACGTTCACCACACCTCGCCGGGCAAGTAACCGTTGTTGTGGGCGGCCGATCTGAGCGTGTGGGCTTTTAGGCGTAATCTTGCCGTCGGGGACCGGCAGTGGTTCGAACCGCTGCAGGGCATCTCGACAGTGCTGCACGTGGACGGCGCGGATGTGTCCGTTAAAAGAAGCAACCCCCATCTGCCTCAGCCAAGTCCGGGGGTCCAACAGACTGTCTCCCATGAATCCGGCCGTGACCGGGGCAGAGGGCCCGCTGTTGCTTCGCCCTCAAGTCTAGTGTTCGACGGGTCCGAAAGCGAAGCGCTGGCCCGGATCCGACGCCTCGCTGCGACCGCCGGGAAGAACGTTGACCAGGAAGTGACGCTGGCCGTGGCCACCAACGAACCCCGCCGGCTGGTGGCAGCGGCCAACGCCTACCTGAGACAGGCCCGGGAACCGGATCGGCAGCCGCGGCCGCGCACCGAGGACGCTATCACCCGGGCAGCTGAGGCGATCATGCACCCGCAGGGGGCAGGCAAGGTCAAAGCCGCCTTGGCTCAGCTGCGCCAACAGCGTGCTGCTGAAGAGGCAAGTACTCTCGCCGCCGAACGACCGGACCAACAAAGAAGCCACCGTCCCGGTTATCAGCGATAGCCAGGACGATGGCCTCTCCCCCTCCCCCAACTACGGGAGGGAACGGAGGACCGGCAAGAAGGTGGGATGGTTGCCGGCCCTCCGGGACTATGGGCAGCCTCATGCTGAGGGCCTCTCGTTAGGCGGGGAGATCTTCGGTGACGTAGTCGGCCACGGACCATGCCCCCTTGGCCTTGGTCAGGACCAGGAAGATGTTCCGTTTCCGCTCATCGGCCTTGAGGTGTTTGCCGTCGACGTCGCGCCAGGTCCAGGTGGCTGTGAAGTTCCGGTAGGCGGTGGTTTCGGTGTCGGTTCCTTCGTCGCCGTCGACTGGTACACCGGGCCCGATGGCCGGTGCGGAGAATGCCCCGAGGGGTGCGAGTTCCAGCCACAGGGCCTGGGAGGCGTTGCGTTGCGGTTCGACGGTGCGGGCCGCCAGCGCCGGAGTCATCAGCGGGCGGGCGCGGACCGCGGCGGCGGTTTCCGTCCGGTCTTTGGCGACGTCCCAGCTCGTGACCAGGGTGGCGAACGCGGTCGCGACCTTGTCGGGGTTGGCGCGATCCACCTCAAGCAGATGCTTCACGGTCGCGTCGAACGGCGCCGGCTTCGGTGTCGCCGTGACGGACGGGGCGGGGGCAGGTTGTCTGCCGGTTGCGCCCTGTCCGCAGCCGGTCAGTGGCAGGACTGCTGCCAGAAGGACAGCGGCGATGATCTTGGTGGGCCTCATAGGACGCCTTTGCCTTTCAGAATGGGGGTCGGGTCAATGGGTTTCACTTCGCCGAGTTTGGGGTCCACGGCGCCGAGGCGTGGATCTTTCGGGGCGCCTTGGTACATTTCGAAGTGCAGGTGCCTGCCAGTGACGTTGCCGGTGGCTCCTTCGGTGCCGAGCGGGGTGCCGGCGGAGACCGTGTCGCCTTCCTTCACGCGCAGGGATCCGGCTTCCATGTGGGAGTAGGTGGCGGTGAGTTTGCCGTCCAGGCTCACCCCGGCGACCCAGGTGCCGCTGCTGGACTGCAGCTCATGGGCGATGACGATCTTCATGTCCATCACGGCCACGACCGTCCCGGCGGTGCCGGGTGTGGCGAAGTCGATCCCGTAGTGGAAGTTCCCGCCGATGTTCAACGTCCCCGCGGGGGTGGGGCGTGGCCCGTACCCGGAGGTGAACGTGGAGCCGGGCAGCGGCCTGGACCATTTGCCGGTCAGCGCGCCGACCTCGACGTTGCCGCTGGCCGGGCACGAAGCGCCGTACTTCTCCTGGGCAGTGCGCATGATCTTGTCCACATAGTCGCGGGTCTCGGCAAAGGCCGGGATCCCTTTCGCCGCCTCAACCGCGCCGGGACCTGCGTTGTACCCGGCAAGGGCGAGACGGACGATGTCCTGCCCGCTGCTCCTGGCCACCGGGAGCAACTGCTTGATGAGGGCGGCCATGTAGCGGCCCTGGGCGGCGATGGCATGGACGGGATTCAGGATGTCACCCCCGTCGCCGTACGATGCCCAGGTGCCGGGCATGAATTGGGCCAGGCCCGCGGCTCCCACCGGGGATTTGGCGTTCGGGTTCCAGCCGCTTTCGGCTTCCAGCTGCGAGGCGAGCACGGAGGCCGGCACACCGGCGGTCTTCGCCGCCGCGGCCACGGCCCCGCCCCAGCCGTGGGGGATCTCCACCTGATTGAAGGCCTTGCCGTTGACACTGGTGCAGGCAGCCTGCGCGGGGGCCGTCCCGCCGCCGACGGAGAGAACGGCGATCAGCAGCAGGCACGCCACGATGAGGATCGGAAGCGCCGGCACCAGAAGCAACAGCCCGGCTTTACGCATGGGCAGGTTCCCCCGTGCCGGCCGCGGCGCCGGCGGTTTCCTGCCCGCCTGTTTCCTGGGCTGTGTTTTCCTGGTTGAGGAAGGCGGTGAAGTCGTCGCTGGCGGCGGTGAGTTGCAGGCCGGGGCTGGTGGCGTCGAAGTGCCCTTGGCCTTCCATGCAGTTTTTGAAGGTCATCCGCTGGGCCAGGGAGTCCATGGTTGGCCAGAGGGCGCGGGTGAACCATTCGGTGAGTTCGAAGCCGGGCTTGGTGTTCTTGGACCGGTAGGCGGCCTTGTGCGCGACCATCAGCGCGGTCAGCAGTTCGACGGCGTCGGGGTGGCGGTACCAGCACGCGGGGATCCAGCCGGCGGAGTTGGAGGAGTGCCGCAGGATCCTGTTCTGCAGCCAGACCACAAACCCGTCCAGCTCGGCCCACAGGTCCCTTGCCTGCTCCGGATTCAGGTCCGCCCAGTACCACGGGCCGCCGGCCGGGGCGCTGGAGATCTCTTCAAACAGCCCGGCGGCGAGTTCCTCCACGGCACCCATCCGCTCCAGGAGCTCCGGAATAGCCTCAACACCCGCTACGTCAGGTCCCGGCGACCGGACAGCCCCAGCCGCTTGGCCAGATTCATACGCCCGGGCAGGTGCCGGCGGGCCGGTGGATTCACCGGTCCTGCCGTCCGCGCGGGCGGGGACGGACGGTGCTGCGTTGTCGGGCGGGAGCCACGTGTCTTCGGGTGGGTACCAGGCGTCGTGGGGCATGGGGTCTTCTTCGGGGCCCGGTTCGTAGGTCATGAACCGGCGGCCAGTTTGGCTTCGGCGGCGTTTTCGTTGTCGGCGGCCTGGTCGGCGTTCTCGGCGGTGATGCCTTCCTGTTTCAGGCACCAGGTGCGGGAGGCCCTGAATTTTTCGCTGTCGGGCCGTTCCCACCAGGGCACGACGTTGACGACGGCTTCGATCTCGCGGTACATCAGCAGGACCTTGCCTTGGGGGAGTTTGCGGATCTCATCGACGCGCATCTTTTGGTCGAGCTGTTTGGACTTGGAGATGTTCACCGAGGCCACGCCGTCCTTGCCGGTCGAGGATGAGGTGGAGGTGTGTTCGACCCAGTGCCGGCCGATGAGGTCCGAGATCTTGGTCAGGAACTTCACGTCCGAGATCCCGCCGAAGATGGTTTTGGCGGCGGCGGAATCGAAGATCGTTTCGGCGCCTTCCTCGCCCCACCTGTTCACGAGCTGGGAGTAGGTCTGGACGAACACGGAGGTGTGGATGCCGTTGCCGCCGCCTTCGGACATGAGCGAGGGCAGGGACGGCAGGGCGCAGGTGTTCGCTGCTTCGTCCAGGATCACGGAGACGGGGACGTCCAGTTTCCCCGAGGCCATGGCGCCGGATCTGCGGATCCCGGCCTGCACGAGGGATTCGACCAGGGCGGTGACGATCGGGGCGGTGGAGGCGTTCATCGAGACCCGGGTCAGGCAGTACAGTGTGTTCGCCTCGTCGGTGAAGGTATCGACGTTGATGCCGGGGTCATCTTCGGTGGCGCACAGCATCGACAGGACGGTCTCGTTCTTCATCGGCCCGGTGATTTTGCCGAGGGTGGTTTTGGTGTTGCCGATCGTGTCCGGGTTGTTTTGCCGGCACCACTCATCGAGGTTCCCCGCCCAGGTCTTCACCGTCGGGGACTGTTGCCGGAGGATGTTCGCCGGTTCGTGTTCGGAGAAGTTCTGCGACCAGCGCAGCACGTCCCGCATCGAGCCCCCGGTCTTGAGCGCGGCGGCGTGGAGCAGGGCTTCGAGGATCATGACGCAGCCGGAGTCGAAGTACCGGTCGGCCGAGGACGGGGCGCCGGTGCGGGGCATGGCGTTGACCATGGCCGATGCCCGTTCGGAGGCGATCTGCGGGTCCTGGCAGCCGGCGACCATGTCCCAGCGGAGCTTGTCCGGGTACTGGCTGAGCCCGTCGAAGTCGGCGACGTAGACCTTCCCCGCGTTCTTGCGGACACCGGCGGTCAGGCGCAGCACGTCCGGGCGGGTGGAGGTGGTGATGACCGCTCCGGAGGCGTCGGCGACCATACCGGCGACCATGTAGGTGGTCTTTCCCCACTTGGGCGGGGCGACGGTGCAGGCGGTGTCTTCGAGGCGGATGGCGATTTCGTGCCCGTCCAGGACGTACACGGCCGGGGCGAGGGAGGACGCATCGGCGCCTTCGATGCGGGTTCTGATTCCCTTGGCGGTGCTCATGCCATTCTCCCCCGTCCGGGCCTTCCGGTACCGGGCCCGCAGCGCCTTCACCCCGAACAACGACCCAATGTAGGCCGCGACCAGGAGCACGACGAGGATGGCCCAGACGGTGACGGGCCAGCCCCACTCATCGCCCGGGTGACCGTTCACCGCCACCGGGGAGGCCGTCTTGGTGGGCGCGATCAGGCCGATGACGGAGTCGAGCAGGGCTTTCGAGGTCGCCGGCCAGTCCGCGAACGCCAGTCCGGTGGTCCAGACCAGGGCGACGTGCCACAGGAAGGCGGCCAGGACGGTGAGGACGGCGAGTTCGCGTTCGGTCCTTTTGACGGTGGAGCCGGACGGGTTGTGCTTGTCGACGGTGATGTTCCCGGTCATTGGTCTTGTTCCCCCTTGTTTAGGCGACGTCTGCGTAGGCGGAGTCGGTGTCGCGCAGTGCCGAGTCGGTGTCGGTCATGGCCACTTCCCAGGCGGAGCGGACGTGCTCGATCTCGACCTCGGGGACGTCGGCACCGGATTTGAGGAGGTGGTGGCCGTTGCGCAGGACCATGATGTCGTTGGCGGAGTCGGGGTTGAGCCCGAACGTCCTGACGCACCACTGCGCTGCTTCGGGTTTGTCCTGCCGGAAGATGTGCACGGTCTGGGCTTCTTCGATGACGGCCATGCCCGGGGACCCTGCCGGGACGTCGGTGGCGCCCTTGTGGATGTTGTAGATGTTGGACAGGCCCAGGCCGCGGGAGAGCTTAATGTTCGACCGCTGCTGCAGCGCCAGCGGACCGCCAAGGATGTGGCCGGCCTCTTCGTTGATCACGTTGGTGCGGATGCCTCGGTTTTCGGGGCGGCGCACGGTGCCGAGCAGCCACAGGTTCGCCAGGCCCATGACCATGGGAATGGCCGGTCCGGTGTCGGGCAGCTGGGAGATGTCGAACGAGGTCAGTTTCCGGTTCAGCCGGATACTGGCGGAGGTTTCGCCGTCGAAGATCGCCCCGTAGGTTTCCAGCAGTTCGTTGAAGCAGAACCGCATGGCGATCCCGGACCGGTGCAGCTGTTCCAGGGTGGCGTTGCTCATGCCGTGCAGGCTGGGATCCTTGGGGTCGATGACGCCCAGGAGGTCGTGCAGGTCCGCTGTCGTGGGGGTGCGGGTGTCTTCGAAGTTTTTCAGCATTGTCCGGTAGGCAAGGCGGAGGGCTTTGCGTTCCCATTCGTCGGGTCCGTGGCCGTCGCGCATGAGCGCGGGGATGGTGTTCAGGTACACGAGCTGGTTGTTCAGCCCGTCATCGTTCACCCCGGAAATGGCAGGGTCCAGGATGTTGAAAACAACACCAGTCCCGTCCATGGCGAATTTGATGTGGTCGCCGTTGAACTCCCGGACGATGGGCGAGTACTCGCCCTCGCCTTTTTCGTTTTTCTTGTCGAACACCACGGCCCGGCGCTGGCGCAGGATCAGCGGCCGCATGACATACACCGTTTTGGTGTAAGCGGACTTGCCCGCCCCGACATCGCCGACGACCAGGACGTTGGTCGAGGTGATCCGCCTTGGTGTGGAGTTGTAATCGGTGATCGGGTCTTTGCTGATCGCTGTCTGGGACAGCACGTCCCGGCCGGCCGCGACGCCCTCCACCCCGGTCGGGGCCGCGATCAGAGCCGTGTTCAGGATCTCTGCCTGACGGGTCGTCGTCGGA
Organism: Arthrobacter sp. FW305-BF8; assembly: GCF_021789315.1. Taxonomy (NCBI): domain Bacteria; kingdom Bacillati; phylum Actinomycetota; class Actinomycetes; order Micrococcales; family Micrococcaceae; genus Arthrobacter; species Arthrobacter sp. FW305-BF8. The sequence goes on along the minus strand of NZ_CP084562.1, from coordinate 89,517 downwards.
GCGCCCTGGAACAAGGGAGCGTAGAAGCCGTTCCGTGCCGCCCGTTCCCGGGCCCTGAGTCTGGTGCCCTGCTCCGCGTACGGCGGCCACTCCCCCGCTTCCAGTGTCAGAGCCGGTTCGATCTCCGGGGCGGCGAACACCCGCAACAACGGCACCCGCCGGATCCACGAGCCTTTGGCCTTTGTGTCTGTGACGACCACGGGCGCCTCTGCTCCAGGAGTGAGCGGAAAACGATCCTCACCCGGTTTCGTGCTCACAGGTTCGGTGATGGCTTGGTCGGCCGGTTCCTCGACACTGCGTGCGTCGGTGCTGGGCTTGTTTGTGGTGATTTCTTTGGTGGTGTCCATCAGGCGACCTTCTCTTCTTTTTCGCCGCGTCCGGCCAGCTGGTCCATCATCCTGGCGCCCAGGGTCGGTGTTGCCGGTTTCGTGCCGCGGTAGATCGGCCAGGTGGTCCCGGACGCGGCGGACTGGTAGGTGTCCAGCCATTCGAGTTTGCCGATGCCGGCCGCGGTGGCGGCCGACTCTTCCAGCCGCCGCGCGGCGTCGGTCAGGCCGGCCTGGGTGCGGGCGGAAATGGTGATGAACCCGACCCAGTTCACCCCGTGCTGGCCGGTGCCGGGCATCAGGTCCGCGCCCCGGGCACGGGCCGAGGCGAGGTTCACGTCCGTGGCCGGATCGACCAGCTGGCCTTTTTTCTGCTTGGAGATCACCGCGGCCATGTCCCGCACGACGTCTTTGGAGGCCAGCAGCCGGGCCTGGTCGGCCGGGACAGTCTCGAGCTGGAAGCTGAGCGTCCGCGCCCCGGACCCGGCGTTGTGCAGCAGGGACAGCAGCCAGTACGGGGTCCGCTCCCCCGTTTCCATGTTCTCGGCGCTGATCATCGCCGTCCGGTGCCCCCACACGACCTCGGCGCCGGTGATCGGGTCGGTGCCGGTGATCCAGGTGGAGTTCCACTCGTCCCGGGACGGCAGGCCCATCCGGTCGGCCCGTACTCCGGCGACCATCAGGGGCGGCCGGGAAGGGTTCTGCTGGTGCAGCATCATGGCCACGACGGCCCGTGCGGTCAGCGGCCGCACCTCGCCCAGTTTCGCGGCACGCAGGGACCGGGCCAGGGAGGAGATCTCCGCGGCCATCAACAGCCGCCACCCGTCCCGCCCGGTACCGTAGCGGGCGGCGGTGGCGTAGAAGTCCGGGGTCAGGGGCCAGCGTCCCACAATCAGGTGCCGCTGGACGAAGGTGTCCCGGCCGGTGCGTTCCAGCACCTCCTGGTAGGAGCGGACGGCTGCAGGGTTCGCGTCGGCCGCCAAGTGGTCCTGGACCCAGGCCTCGTTCAGGGCCAGGTCCGGCGGCAGCACCCGGGTGATGGACTGGATACCGCTGACCAGTTTGGACGCCGGCGCGAACCCTGCCAGCAAAGCCCCGAAACCGGCCTGCGCCTGCTCCTGCTTGCGCTGGGATTCTGCACCGCGCAGCTGCCCGGAGACCTCGAACGCGACCGACAGGTATGGTTGCTCGCCAGCGGGTGCGTGCCAGGCGATTCCGGGTTTCCCGGTCCTTGCGTCCAGCCAGCCCATCCCGTCTGCTCCGTCCGGACGTGACCGGACCGCTGCCATGATCCGTGCCTTCTCGGCACCGGACGTGGCGAGGTCTGCCAGGGCGGTGGCCTCGTCCCACACGGCGGTGCTGTAGGGGATGAACCGGTCAGTGCCGGCCTTCTGGCGTTCCTTCCACCGGGCACGCCGTTTCCGCCGCTCCCAGTAGGATCCCCGGTGCGTCGAGGCGGTAAGAAGGTAGACGACCACTCCGGAGAGCACCCCGGCGACCAGACCGGGCCACCCCGTGAACATCATCCCGAAGAACCCGATCAGCAGGCACCCGCCCAAACCGATCAGCTGGGAGGTGGACTTGATACCGCCGAAGAAGCTCCGGTGCCCCGATTCCCCGCCAATGAACCGTGTCGCCATCGTTTATCCCCCGTACCGTTCCGTCTCGTCGTCCATGCCGCCGGCCGCGTACTCTCCGCCTGCCGCCCCCAGCCGTGCCGCTGTCTCGCCCACGTCCTTGGCCTTCTCCGCCGCCGCCATCGCACCCGAGGCCAGGAGGGTAGGAATCCCGATCGCCGCACCAACACCGCTCGAGGACTCAACGGCACCCGCCGCAGCCATCGCTTCCGCACCACCGGCGCCCCCACCGGCCGCGGCCGCTGAGGCACCGGCTCCGGTTTCCGCACCAGCGGCGGCCCCGGCCTGCGGCCCGCCCCCGATGGGCATCTTGGGTACTACGGGTGCGCTGTCGGAGCTGGAGGCGGCATCGGCCTGGGAGCCGCCGTTCAGCTCGCGGAGTTTGCGGATCAGCGACCCATCCTCCCCAGACCCCGTCGGATCCTGTGACGCTGCACCCGAGCCCTGCGACCCAGCACCCTGGGACCCGGAGCCCTGCGTCCCGGGTTCACCACCGGCAGGGTCTGCCCGGTTCATGTCTTTCACGTCCCGCATGTTCTGCGGCCCGTATTCCTTCTGCGGAGGCGTCAGCGAAGGGCCGTTCTGACCGCCGGCACCCGAGGGGATGACCGGGGCGAACTTCATCAGCATCATCGGGGCCAGGCCGGCGATCATCAACGCGATGAAGGACGCGATGATGTTCATCAGCGTTCCCAGCCCGTCGCTCCACTTCATCCAAGACGCGGACGCGGCAATCATGTTGTACGCGATACCCAGCATGAAAAACAGCAGCGGATGGCAGGCGAGAATCCCCAACCAGAGCAGCGGAATTTTCCTGCCGAAGGAACCGTGCCTGGCCGAGGTGAACCAGACCATGCCCAGCGGTGCCATGACCCCGGAAAAGTACAGCGTCACCAGCATCACGGCCAGCATGATCACCACCACGAACAGGCCAACAATCATGCAGGCCATCAACCCGATACCCACGATCACCCCGCCAGGGAACGCAGCCGCGTCCGTCTTCAGCATCGAGTCCATCGTGGAGAGCATCCGCTCCGACGATGAAACAATCCCCCACGAGATCAGGCTCTCCGACAAACCCCCCAGCGCCTTCACCAACATCACGCCGATCAACGGCCCGAACAGGGCGCCGCCAAAGAACAACGCCGTCTTCGTGGTCAAAACCTCAACGAACTCCTGACCGGCCAGAGCTCCCCGGGCAACCGCGATGAACTGGAACAGCAGCAGGAAACCCCACACCACAATCGCCAATGCGAAGCTGATCGCATAGGCCTTGATGAACCAGTCCACCGACAGATCCGGCTCCGTGGCTTTGGATAACGCCGGCAGCAAATCATTCGCCAGCCCACGGGCGCCATCACGAGTCGCCTTGAAAATCGCCCCCAACGGATCAGAAGCAAAACTCACAACCCCGCCAACGGCATCCGCAGCAGGCTTAGTAGCCTTGACGACCCCAACAGCAGCGTCCACCAGACCCCCTACTAGGCCGCCCGGTTTCGGCTCGTCCTCCATAGGCACCAGCAACATCATGAATTAGCACCCTCCTGCAAAGGCAGAACCGCTGGCGAAGAGCTCATCAAGACTCCGCTCGGATCCATCACTGCGGACTTTCCAGACGCCGGATTCCCAAACCATCGTGAATGTGGAAGCAATGTTCTGATCAGTTGGTTTGCCGTTTTGAACTTCGGCGCCGCCGACGGTGACCCGCACCATATCTGGGGTGGCTGCCTCGACGATGTACCTGCCCTCTGAGAAGTTCAGTGAGCCGGAGTTGACGCCAGGCAGAGTCTCGGCTGACGCCATGTTGGCTGCCAAATGAGCAATCGTGCCCGTGGCGCCCTTCGCAAGAACTGCGGCCGCAACTGTGGACCCGTCCTTGGCGCTAGGCCGGGGATACTGCGCTATCCAGCGGAGGACTGCGGCGCCGAAGCCCACAGCCCCGGCCTGATTCTGCGGGGCGTCCCTCTGAGCCTGCAACAGGCCATCAGCGTCGTTCAGAGGACCTGCAAGGCAGCCGTTCGGCACCGCTGGAGCCCCAGCGGTCGGTGCAGGGCTGGTAGAGGCAGGTCCGCCTGGCCGTGGGTTCCCCTGGTACCAGGCGCTCACGCCGCCGACCAGAGCGAGCACGACGACGAGGCCGGTCACGATCCATGCCCAACGCGGGAGCCCGCGGCCGCCGGCGGCGGGGCTCCGACGCACCATCAGCCCGCCACCGCCAGGATCGCCCCGGCGATGACACCAAACCCGGCAAGACAGCCCAGACCAATACCCGCCCCCACGGCTTTCTTCTTGCCCTCAGCGTGGGCATGCGGGTTGTTCGAGTCGGCTTTGGCCATGGCGGTCAAACCGATGACGAGGTAGAGACCCGCCACGATGATCGCGATGCCCCAGGCCGCAGCGAAAAGTTTCTGCCACCACTCGGTGAACTTCCCACCCAAAGAAGTGAAGTCAGGGATGCCGGGGAAGGGGTTAGCGATCATTGGCGCCGGACCGGCCTGCACGACGGCGGAAGGGTCAACGTGCGTTGAGAGCTCTACGAGGGCGGAAAGAATGACGCTCATCGGTTCTGATCCTTTGCGAAGACGTTCTGGTTGGTTTGGGCGACGACACCGGCCGCGATGGCCGTCAATGCCTGACGGGTGGCCGGGGCCAGCTTGCCGAGCGTGAGCGCACCGCGCTCAGCCACGTGCGCGTCGTAGGGAACGGCGTAGATGTGATCCTCAGCGATGCCCTTGTCCATGAACTGCTTCTTCAGCCGGGAGGGTTTGAACTCCGGGCGACCGTCGGACATCATCACCACGATGGCCGTCCGGGCCAGCCTCGCCGCTTCCGGGCCCTGGTGCTCAAGAAACTCCAGCAGCTCCAGTGCCTCAGAGACGGCGTCCTGGGCAAGCATCGTCGGGATCACCAGCACGTCAGCGACGTCCACGGCTGCCCCGAACGGGCCCGAACTGTACTGGTTGCCCGTATCCATGACTCGGATCGTGAAGTGCTCATCCACGATCGAGGCCACATCCAGCACATTCTGTCGCGTCAACGGCGGACGCCACTGAGGCGTGGAACCAATCACCGAGGCAAAGCTCGTCTGCGTCACCGTATAGCCACGCAGCTGCGACTGCGTGCGGACATTGGAAACGTTCGCGACCAACTCCCCCATACCCAACTGCGGATCCCCCTCAGCCCGGTACGCCAACTGTCCCTTGTCATCCGACGTTTCAACAATTGCCACAGACCCGCCACGAATCGCAGCAAGAACCCCGCCCAGCAGGATCGATAGCGGAGTCTTCCCAGCAGTGCCCTTCTTATTGGCCACCAGCAGACCGACAGCCCGGGTCCAGCTCGACTGCCGGATCAAAGCCTCAAAACGGCCCCGCGATGCTTCAAGTTCACGCGCATGCAGTTCTTTTGCCGACGGAGCAAGCGTGAGTAAACCTCCAAAGAGCTGATTCAGGAGGCCGTTGAGACCGCTCTTGGCGGCCCCAATCGGCTCTATATCCTCCTCATCCGCGTCCTTCCTGGGAGCCTGCACGGGATCAGCCGCCTGGGCCGCCTCCGGCTCAACAAACGGATCCGCGGGTTCCTCCAAAGCCTTCGTGGCCACTGCTACCGGCTCGGGCCGTTCTTCCGTTTCTACATACATGTCCGAGCGTCGCGCGCCTGGAAAATTCACCTCAGTCATCGAAAGGTCCCACCTTCCTAGTTCCCCAAATCGAACCCCTTCGGGGGTCCGTCACCTTACAAACTCCACCGCAGGACACTTTGAGAAAGCCCACTTTGCTTTGTCAGTGGATTCACATACCGCTGCGTTTCATGTGTGCTGCCAGCGGGTTCTTCGTTATGCGCCCCTCCCCCAGTAGCGCCTCCAATCTGACTGTAGACCAAACATGATCATTAAGCGATACACTTTTCACTAGAACTCAGGGCCATGCAAAAAATCGGGCAAGATAGACGCATGCCGCGCCTCATACAGCCCAATCACCCGCAGGACGTTGAGGCGGCCATCGAAGTTCTCGGGAACCGAGCCCACGCGGCCATCCTGCGTTACCTGCATCAGAAGGGCCCGTGTACAACCGGCGAAATCCTGAAGGGAATCATCCTGAGCGGTAACAAGAAGCTGACTCGGCCCAGCCTCCAACACCACCTGGAAGCCCTTGAAGCCGCCGGCGCTGTCACGGCCGACTCGCCCTCGGGCGAACGGCGCGGCAAGCGCGTGAAGTATGAGGCCAATATTGATGGCGTGGAGTTCGAGTTGCTTCCTGCTTACATCAACTACCTCCGGGACAGATGACCACCCGCACGTCATAACAAGCCTGTCAAAGAGCAATGCCTCTTGATCACTAAAATAAGTTACACGCATGTAATGAACATGTGCAACGCTTGTAGTGGTCATAGATTATGCATGCATCCACTGGCCGCGGGGACGCTACGATGTTTGGGTTCCGTTGCTCTGCCTTGACCGGCGCTGGAGGATGAAGACCTGATGCTGACGACACGGCGCGTCCTAGCCTGCCTGGCGTTCCTCGTACCCGCTGGCTCACTATTCGGGTTCGCGGTCATCATGGCCCGCAAGATCGTTAGACGGGGCCCAAAGGATTACCGTCGCGCCGAGCTGACAGATGATGGCCGCAGAGTCCGCATCGACTTGGATGACTACACCAAAGCCCACGGCGACTTCGCCGTGTTCGACCCTACGGCCGACCGCTACACCAGGGTCGGCGAGGTCACCCTGATCGACGAGGATCAAAAGTTCGTGGAGCGTCGAATTCATCCGACGGGGTCCGGGCCGGTGACATTGGGACCCGTGGTCGACTGGACGCCCGACGTGTTCTTCGAGCCCTCCGCCGTGGCCGGGCGGTTTGAAGAGGTACACATCCCCACCGCCTACGGTGCGGCGCCGGCATGGCTATTCGAAGGTAAGAACGCGGACACATGGGTGATCCACATCCATGGCAGCTGGACCGACCGCTCGATCATGTTCCGCGACGTCCACGCCTTCAGCCCCTTGGGATTCACCTCCTTGGTGCCCTCATTCCGCAGCGACCTGGAGGTCAGCCCACCACAGGCCGAATCGAGCCACCTTGGTCAAACAGAATGGCGAGACGTGGAAAGCGCCGTGGCCTACGCCGTGGCTCACGGCGCGCAGCGAATCATCCTCTCCGGCTGGTCAATGGGTGGGACGATCGCCCTGCTCACAGCGGAGCGCAGCGCCTACCGTGACCGGATCTCCGGGGTCGTCCTGGTAGGACCGGTCACGAGCTGGCGTAAAACCATCACAGCAGGAGCGGAGGCCGCCGGCGTGCCCGCGGTAGGTGCCGGCCTTGTCATGTCCTTGCTGCAGGCTCCCCCATTCGCGAAGATGCTCGGGCTGGACGAACCGATCAACTTCGATGCCCTTGAATGGGTCGACATACCTAACCGGGTGTCAGTCCCGACCCTGGTCCTGCACTCGAGCGCGGATCAGGAGGTTCCCTGGGAAATCTCGGCGGCGTTCCAACGCGCTAACCCCGACACCGTCACCCTGATTCCCTTACCTGAGGCGCACCACACCCAAGAGTGGAATGTGTCACCTCACACCTTCACCAGCGAACTCACGAGTTGGATCAACAAAACGGTCCTGGCCGAAGACTAGACCCGCGCGTCCAGCTTGGCCTCGATCTGGCTGATCCTGCCCTGAACAGACTTCGGGAACGGGCACATGTTCCCCCGCTGGTAGTTGTGTAGAACAATGAGGCTTTTGTAGACCCCATTCTCCAGCGTTTCATTGAACAGGTCCCAGGCCGGACTAACCCGAGACTGACCTGCATTTAGCCGGATCCTCAGGGCAGTAAGCCAAAGCGCATCGATCATCCATAGCCGCAACCTCGGCAGCTGCTTGGACAGGAAAAGAATCAGCCACCCCGCAGCCGTCACCGAGAGGCCGGCATAGAAAAGACGGTCAAACCAGGCTCCGATCGCCTCTGCGAAGGCATCCCAGGGCGTGAAGTGGAACAACAGCACATATGCAATGTGGCACGAGACGGCCGCCGCAACCACCACCAAGCCCCCTGAGAATGTTGCGTACAGGCCCCTGGCCTTGTGCCGAAGCATGTAGATGATCCTAAGCACTGTGAATAGCAAAGCGAACATGTACGTGCCGCTGTAAGTCGCAGTCGCGAGTTGGTCCATGCGGTAATCAATGAAGTCCGCAGAGGTTGGACCTTTGTCCTCAATGAGGGCGAAGCTGACAATCATGATGGGAATGCTCAGCAACGGAGCATAGTAAGTCCACCTGACTGGTACGTTAGCTAACCGTCGCACACTGTCGTTGAAGAAGAAGATCGCCAACAGCGCGAAGATGGCTTGAAGAAGGTTTGTCACGTTGACGCCACCGAGGTAGCTGTCGATGGACGCCAGCGGCGTAACCGTTCCCAGGACATAAAGCGCCGCCAAACCGAACATCGATGCCACCCACGATGCTCGGGCTTCCGCCACCTTGACTACCGAGGGGATCCGAAGGAGGCATAGGGCACTCAGCAGCGCAAAGAGCAACTGTTTCATGGTCTATCAGAGGAAAGGATCAGTCTCGGAGGAGCTGCGCGCGCGGGTCTTCTTTGACATGGCGAATGCAAAATCCTCCACCCAGCGTTCTACGGGATGATTCTGAACAGAACAGCAGCTCATGCTTTTCGCGCCGGCAGCCTCCTTCAGCATCTCTTCAGAGAAATCGGGAAGAACCAAGTGGCCTTGGAAGCTCTCCAGATATATGTGTCCGAGCTCGTGATAGATGCAGTGAAGCTTGTACTGCTTCGAGTTTTGCGGAGGGACAAAGATCTTGAAGTGATCGTCAAAGTCCAATTTGAAAGCTGTCAGTGTTCCCCAAGATCCCTCTTGCTCGATCAGCTTGATCGGTTTCTCGCAGATTACGGCCAGACGTTCGAGGACTTCCGGCATTGACGTCGTGCCGTCGCCGCATAATTCCCGAACCTTGTCCTCAACCGGTGGGAGAGTCATTTCTTTTCCTCATTCATCGACGCATCGATGATTTCAGTGATTGTCCTCAGCGTTTCAGGCGACATGGCTCCGAGGTTTCTGGCGGCAAAGTTCTTCACCTTGAGCTTTCGCAACTGGACAAGGAAGTCCATGCGGGCCTCTACCTCAGGCGGGGTCTCACTATTGAGATCGCAGAGATAAGTAGCGGGCACCTTAAAAACGAACTCTGCGATGCCCTTCAGGAGTTCTTGATCTGTCACCAGGCTGCCAGTGCCATTGATCAGATAGGACCAGCGCGTCCGCGACAGGTGGATTCCGTGCGAGGAGAGAGCACTTTCGACGTGAGGGTACGTGAGCGCAGTGTTGTTATCTGACTCCCAGATATCCACCAGGATGCCCATTCGATCCGCTAGCCGCTCCTTCTTCTGTTGTTGCGTAAGAAACACGCTGCGGCCCCCATTTGCCATCGTTACAGCTCCTTCAGCCAAGCTCGGCCCTTGTGTAGACCGCCACAGAGAGAAGGCGGACAGCTGACTCAAAATGTTACCCGATGCCTGCCGGCGTACAGGCAATGGGTTGTACATGTGCAGAGCATGTATGTAGTCTGTCGCTTACTTGGTCTTTTGAAGGAGCAACGAGCGGCGCCGCAACACGGCCCCGCATATCGACAGATTCTCTTAACCGACGAGAGGGTGATGACATGGAGGAATACCTGCCAGCCAGCCTGACCGGTAAGAAGGCACCAAAACCGTTGTTGCACTGCTCTCATACTGGTTTCCAGCGACCACCGGCGAAATTATCCACGTCAACGGCAGTTACCACGTCATGGGGATGTGACCAGTTGGTTGCCACAAAGACGGAATGCTCGGTAAAGGCTGCGACACGCCGACGCCTCACCTCCCACTTAAATTATTTTTTAACGGCAAGAATCACTCTATGGTCCCTAACCTGCCTAAGCCGATGCCCCCAATGGTGCCGCAGTCTCAGGTGAGCTCAAAGCCGTGGACTGTTGCCCTTCAAATCGAGGACCCTGAAAAGGCTCGAAAGCTACGGCTCCTCAGCGCCCTGTTTGGGCAGAAGCCTGGCCCTTACCTGACCAACATGGTCCTCGAATGGTTGGACACGATAGACGTTGACCAGTTGCAGCAGGAGGCTTTGCCTATCGCAAAGGCCGGTTAATAACTGAAGGCCCGCACGTGGCGGGCCTTCGTTAAGTATGCAGTTCAGATCCTCATCTTGGCGGATCGGCGATCTGAACTTTTTCCAACACCCACCCGGTGGGTGGATTTTTCGTACCCTCCGGAGAGGAGTAACTGCTGTCTATGGTACAGCCCTACCCACCCGCGTCAACAACGACGCGGCCGAGTGTTCTTCCACACGCCACGCCGGCTCAGGCTTGGGTGCTTGCTCCGCTGATTGCCGGACAGCCCTCCTATAGGACAGGCCGATGGATCGGGACCCGTTTTCAGTATCCGCGGCCGACAAACCCTCCCACAATCACAGGGGCGCTGCCCCGCCGGCCCGCCGCCGTGATGGTACACGGCGCGGATGGCTCCGTTGCCACCCTGTGCTTGGACCTGGACACGTCTAAAGCGCTCCCCGGCGTCGTCAACGCAGACGCGGCCCGAATCCGGGAACTGCTGCATCGGTGCGCCGCGGCGTTCGTGGAGGACTTCTCCCCTAACGGCGGGCGGCACATCTACGTGCCCCTGCAGGACCGGCTGACAGGTGGCGAGGCCCGTGAACTAGTCGAAGCGCTGGCGGCCTTTGCCCCCAGCCTAGACCCCAGTCCCCACCAGAACGTCACGGACGGTTGCATCCGTGTCCCCGGCTCCCCACATAAGCGAGGCGGCTACCAAACACTCGTGACTCCCCTGTCGGTGGCGTACGACGCAATGGTGCGCCGTAACCCCTCCTCCGTGGTGACTGCGCTACGAAGCGCACTCGCACCCGAACTACGGAAAAACAGGGAAACGAAAGTCCGGCAGGCCAAGGCCAGCTCTGCGGCCAGCGGCATCAGGAAACCGCTGGCATCCGGGGCGGTCAGCGACTCCCCCTTGCGCAGTCTCGCCCGCACGGGCGTATACGACGTATCCCGTTACCCCAGCGCTTCCGAAGCCCGCATGGCCGTGCTCTCGCACTTCACGGGATGCGGCTGGTCACTCCAGCAGGTCCAGTCCCAACTCAGCGGCCAGTTCCCCGGCCTGGCGGCGCTCTACGGCTCACCGGCACGACTGGAGCGGCTTCTTTCCACCGAATGGGCCAAAGCTCAAGCCTGGAGCCAAAAAACACCCAGCTCCAAAGCACCGAATAGGACTAGCCGTATTAACAACACAAGCCCTCCTCTACTCACAGGGGGGGCAAAGAACTCTAGTCCAGCGGCGGTGCAGCAGCTGGTGAACGATCTGGAAAACGTTCTTTACGCAGTCCTTGACTACCGTTTGAAAGATTTGGGCCGGGAAGGACTAGGTCTACGCCAGCTGATCCGGGCCATTTTGGGATACATGCGGACCAAAGAAACAGACTTGCTTGACATAGGGTGCCGTTCGCTGGCCGTTGCCGTGGGAAAGCACCACACCACAGTCGCCCGGCTGCTCCCCGTTTTGGCTGCTGCATCAGACGGGATGTTGACTAAAGTTGCAGACGCCCGTGGCAGGGCAGCCGATGCGTACGTGATCCAGGTTCCGGATCAGTACGCGGCAATCGCAAAAGAACTCAGCTGGCGCAGGGGAAAGATCCATGGCATCCGGCCCGTATTCCGGGCGCTTGGTGACGCCGCGGCGCTTGTCTACGAGGCCATTGAGCGGGCACGTGTCTCCCCTGTCAGCTCAGAACTGATTCGGATTACGGGAATCAGCGCTACAGCGGTAAAAAAAGCCCTCAATGAAATGACAGCCCTGGGCATGATTCACCGCGACGGTAAGCAATGGAAGATCACAACTACAGCTAGTCTGACGCAACTGGCGATTCGTCTGGGAGTCATGGACGACTATCAGGCCCATATCAACCGAAACCGCCGCGACCGCGCCAACTGGCACGCCTATCTGGACAGGTTCCTCACCCCACCTATCCCGGAAAACCAAATCTACGACGAAGAGCGGGACGATTACTGGATCCCGCCTGATCCCGGGATTGCATTATGGGCTGCATAGATTCGGCATTTGGACCGAGTTATTGGTCAACTGTTGCCGGCCCGTATCCGAAGGTAAAGAGTGCCCGGCGGCGTGGGTGATCCCAGGTCCTTGGACAACGTCGTGGGAGTCGGTTTGTTGATTGATTGCACCGTTATAGGCGCGTCGTTATCTGTTGCACAGTCCCCTGTTCAGAAGCTGAAGCGTCTCTGCTCGATGGGATGCGATGGCGCCTGTGCTTCCAGCCTGTACAAATCAGTCGCCTTGCTGAGGTTACGTCTGCTGGACTACCGCTGAGAAGGAAAGTATGTCTTCCGTAATGGAGCTGGCCTTAGTCGCGGCATTCCCCTGGAGGATCTGGCGGTTGCAGTCCGTAGGGTTCCGATAGCACACGGGACGACGCGATCTTTACTGCTGCTCTACTGCATAGTGCACCTGTTTCAACTATGGAACAACTGCATTTTTGATCCATAGCTAGTTTTGTGCTGATGCAGAGTAGATATCTAGCTGATAACTTGCTGTCAGCACCATTTCATGGTTGCTGCTCGCCGGCTGAGTGCGCCACCGATGGGAGCACTCCTGGTGGCGACTCGCACCCCCAGGCTGATCTTGTTTGTACTACGCCACCTTGTGCTTTCGTCACTCCCCGTTCGGCTTGCCTCTCTCGCCGATAGCACCGTTAGCTTGGATCTCGATCTCGTGTCCGTCGATCATCGAAAGTGCTCACATTCCCCAAACGGTCCTTCTAGCTCTGAGCAGCTGGTTGCGGCATTCTTGACTGCTGGCCCCTACTGCAGCGATTACTGCTTTGTCCCACTGGACGGTTACTTGCGTGACTACATCTGGTGATAGTGCACTATGACTGCGTTCTACCTGCGCATCAACTGCGTAGCTACTGCGCATTCCTAGTGCGTCAAAAACTGCGAGTAACTACTGCACAGCTACTATTAAACTTAGTGTGTCGTTACTGCATATTTGCTTATGACTCAGTCCATAGCGCTAGTTCATAACTGAGTGCGGTTGAAAGCCGACGCTGATCAATACACGAGTGCGTAGTCAATGCAAGGAAAGTCCGCCACTACTGCATAGCTAACGCGCAACAACTGCACAGTTGCTATGTTGATGTTGTGGAGCGACACCCCACTGAATGTGCGTCTATATCGCATTCGCCGCACATAGGATGTGCATTATGGATACGGCAACTACCTCTCACGCTTTGGCACCCGACGTTCAGCTGGCTTCGCGCCGCACCATCTGTATCTCCAACGGCAAAGGTGGCGTCGGCAAGACAACGGTTACGACCAACTTGGCTGCCCTTTTAGCTGAAGCAGGGTACAAGGTGCTCGTCGTCGATCTCGATTCTCAGGGCGACACATCGACCAACTTGGGCATCATCAATGATGAGCGGTACGACCGTGGTGAGGCATTGGACATCGCGGTCCGGTACGACAAGGTTCCCGTGCCCATCAAGGATGTGCGACCGGGTCTGGATGTCCTCGCCGGCGGCAATCACACCGCACAGCTCATGGACACGTTCCAGGGCGATGCCTCCCGCCAGGGCAAGATGCGCGGGGGAGTAGCCCGCACCTTGGCCAAGATTGCTCCGAACTACGACATAGTTCTGATCGACACCCCTCCCTCCGAAGCTGGCTGGACCGCCATCGAGGAAGCTATGTTGGCGTCCCGGTGGATTTTGGCTCCGGTGAAGCCTGAGCCGAAGTCAATCCGCGGGCTCCAGTCGCTTGCCCGCCGCATAGTCAGTGTCCAAAATGACAATCCCTCTGTCGCGCTGCTTGGCGTCATCCTTTTCGGCATCCCTACAAATGCCAGGAACGTGGACAAGCAGGCCCGAACGCTGTTGCAGGACTCCCTAGACGGCATAGCACCCGTGTTCGAGGGCAGCATCCGTGACGTTGTTGCCGCTGACGCTGATGCGAGTTTCCGTGGTCTGGCGGCACACGAGCTGGCCGCCAGAGCAGCGACTCAGTCTCCGTTCTGGGAGCGGCTGCGGAACAAGGGTAAAAGCACTTCTGACGAACCACGTATCGCGCAGTCAGCAGGAAACCTCGCTGAGGATTACATGCGGTTAACAGAACAGATCGTCCAGGAGCTCCAGGCCCAGGAAGAAGCGTTTGACGAGAATCTTGAGGTGGCTGCAAAGTGAGCATGCCTTCCAGCCCGGGAAAGATGGACCTCAGTGCACTCAGCGGCTTGAAGAAGCGCGTGCTGCAACCGGTGCCGTCTGCTCCTCTTGAAGCAGTACCCGCCGAGCAGACATCTGAAACGGTACCCGAGTCTGAGCCGCAGGCTGTAGCCGGGTCACAGGACGCTCGTACGGCAGAAGCGACTCGGAATAGACAGTCTGGCACGGACGCGGAGTCCGCAGCAGATGCTGGGGTTACTGCTTCAGATCGGCTAGAAGGTCAGGCCGCACACGAGCCTGTGGAAGGGCCCAGGCCCACAGTCATTGCACAGGAGAAGATTGAACCCGCTGGAGAAGAGCATTCCGGCCATGTCACTCTCTACCTGCCCAAGGACCTTAACCGGTGGCTAGGGGAGCACCACGACAGTACTGATATCTCCTATCCGGGGATCGTTCTGAATGCGATTAGCTGGGCTGCGGGCGAGAATCGGTTTGGGGATATTTTTGCGCCGAAGGACAGCCTGATCCCAGCCAACGACATCTTCGGGCGAGCTCCGGCCATACCCAAACATGCCCGTGGGTCGCTCGAGCCGGAGACCAGGCCGCTGCGCTTCCGTAGGGACCACATGCGAGTGATTATCAGTCTGGCGCGCACCTGGACAGCAGATAACCGGAACGCCTTCTTCGTCGGAGTTCTGACCGCTTACAGAAATCATCAGAACATGAGCTAAAGGTCCTAGGGCCTTCGCCTGAAGATATACAGATGCCGGGTGTGGGCCGGGTAGCCGCAGCGCCCGGAGACTTTTCCGCACCTCGAACTGGTCGTCGTCGACGAGGCCCGGCCGGCGCCGGCTCAAGACCATCGGTTTGGAACAGCTCCGCGACCTGTACGGCCGGCACCTGTTCGGGCTTCGTCCTGATCGCCGTGCCCGCGCTGCAACGAGGCCCGACTCACTACCCGCAGCTGTACGGCGGCGCCCACGAATACCCACCCCCACTGGGCCAGAGCGAACTCCTAGACCTGCTCGGCCAGCACCCGCCACGACTCGGGTTCCAACATGCCGGCGCTTTAGACACCACCCGACGTCCTCGCCGCTATCGCCCATTTCACGGGCGGGGCAACTTCAGGCTCTTGTAGCGTCTGCTCGCGCCTTGGCGCCACAGCCTCTAGTTCGCCTCCCGCCAGCGGGCGGCGGTCCGGAGTCCGGAGGGGATCCGACATAGGTGCGGAGTGCCCAAAAGCTCGCCAAATTGCCCCCTAAATGTCGTTTTCGAAGTCGTTTGCACAGCGGGCCCTTGAGCTGTCGGGGTTTGTGCAGGGGAGTATGAACACTGGTTTGTTCATACTCCTCTGCACGAATGTCACCTTTGTTCGCGCCCGGGGCGCGGGAAGGGATGTTAGAACCATTTCGACTGGAGCGGGCCCAAGGCCTGACCATCCACATGGTCTGGACGATGGTGCCCGACCAATGCACAGACCGGGAAACCCCGGCTCGTATCGGCCGGGGACTTCCCGGCATGCAAAAACGCGCCTATCTCGCCGGCGGCTGGACTAACGGTACGGCCCGACGGGTGACCACTGTCGCCTGGTCAGTCCTTGCGCTGACACTCGTTGTGCAAGCGAGTACGAACATCTGTGCAGACGCCTTCCAAAAACGACAGTGCAGACCCATAACGTTTCGTTTCATCTTTCGTATTTCGTTAAGTTTCGTCTTGTGTTATGGTGACGCTATGAGTGAGCAACAGACCGAGGAGCGCATCTGCCGGTTTCCTGGGTGCCGACGCCCGGCGATGGCCGGTGAGGCGGGGACGGGGCGGCCGCCTGAGTATTGCGATGACCCCAGGCATAACCGTGCCGCCGCGTGGCGTGCCCGGCAGCGGCAAGGGGAGCATCAGGAGCGGGCCGAGGAGACACGTCCTGTGGATGCTGCGCGTCAGCGCGCCAGCGAGATCGGGGGCCAGGTTGCGGGCATGATTGAGCATCTGGGCCAGCAGTTGGCTTCACTTGTGGAGGAGCTGCGCACGGTGGGGGATCCGGACGCGGCAGAAGCACAGATCGAGTCGATTTCGACCGAGGCCGCCGAGAAGATCGCCGCTGCAGCGGCCCGTGCCACGCGCGCCGAGCAGGCCCAGCGGCGTGCGGAGGTCGAAAAGGACGAGGCCGACGCGGCCGCCGCAGAGGCGACGCAACAGGTCGAAGAGCTGACGGGGAATCTGGCTGGCCTCCAGGATGAGCTGTTGACTGCCCGGAATGCGGGGGAGGCCTTGGAAGAGGAACTTGCCCAGGCTCGCATGGCCGCCGAGCAGGACCGGGCACAGGCAGAAGCCGCCGCGGGGGAGCTGCGCGCCATCCTCGAGGCCGCCCGCGACCAGCTCGCCCGCACGGAGCAGGACAGGGACGCCGCCACTGCCCGGGCCGAGGCCACGGAACGGGAAAAGACCGGCGCGGAGAGCCGCGCGGCGGCCGAAGCGGAGCGGGCCCATCGCGCCGAAGCCGAAGCAGGGGAAGTCCGTGCGCAGCTCGAGGCCGTCAGGGGTCAGCTTGAGGCGCTCCGTGCGGATCTGGACGGCGCCCGCGAGGCGACAGCCGAGCTGCGAGGATCCGTGGCCGCGCTCACCGCCGAGCGCGACGCTGCCCGGGCCGACGCAGATCGCGAACGCGACCACGGTAACCAGCGCGTCGATGACCTCCGTACCCTGTACGAGCGCCAGATGGACCAGCTCCGAACCGAGGCCGCCGAAGCGCGCGCTGCCGTGGCCGAATCCCGGTCCCGCCGAGGCGGTCCGGCCGGGAAGACAGGGGAGGGGCCAAACCGGTAGAGCGGCCCGGTTTTCGCTGAGCCGCCCTGCGAAGCGGGCGAAACGCTGGCCACGACTTATCAGAACCGCTCCAGAAAACGGCAAGGGCAGGTAATGAGAAGAGTGATGATCGGCCTGATCCTGGCACTGTCGGGTTGGGCTGGGCGTGCGCGGGAATCTACCTGATCCTTACCGTTCAGGCGCTCGGGAACGCGGTAACACGGGCGAATGTGTTCCTCGTGGGTGACGCGGCACTGTCCTTTGTCACCGGTCTTGTGAGCTGGGCGGTGCTGGTTTATCTGGGAAGCCTGTTCGGCATCAGGCGTCCCCGGCTGCTGAGGAAGAAGAGCAAATGAGCCGCATTGAAACCGTGTACGTGGTCAGTGAGCCGCAGCCGACCGTCGAGGGCGCGGTCAGGCAGCTCGCCCAACGACTGGACAAGAACCTCAAAGACCTGGTGACCGTATTCCAAGAGGCCGGCGACCAGTTATGGACAGCAGAGCCTGCATCCCACACCGTCACGCCCGTGCCGTTCACCGAACGTCGACCTGCTGGAATCATTGGTCATGAGAACGTCCAGGTCACGCGCTACATCGCCTCGGCCGTGGTCATGGTCTCGTTCCAGAAGCGCATCGACTGACCCGAGAGGATCCGGGGGTGTTTCCCCACGATCGAGTCGCTTACCGCCAAAGGTGTACCGACCCGTGCCCGGATGAAGCCAAGAAACCCTTGTTGACTGGACTCCGGGGCGCGGGGGCAGGCGCGGAGGTTCAGAGGCAATGGGTCCGGAGCAGATTGGGATAACCTACCGGCCACTATGGGCGGAGCCTTGAAGTGATCCGCCCTGGCCCCGCAGCTGGCGCGTGCCATCCTTGGGGGTATGGCACGAACTTGGTTGTCGGTGACGGTGGAGCTGCTGGGTGGTCGTGGTGAGGAGCTGTGGCCATGGCCCGGGCGTGTTTTCGCGGTTGGGCCGTCGCACACCTTCATGGACCTCGCCATGGCCATCAACGATGCCTTCGCCCGCTGGGACCGCTCGCACCTGTCAGTCTTCACCCTGGCCGACGGCCGGGTGATTACTGATGAAGACACCGGAGCCGGGATGGCCGGATCGGTCAGGGGCCCGATCCGGCCACCCATCGACTTCGCTGCTGCCAAGGTCGCCCGCATGGTGGGCCCGGGGGCTGAGTTTCAGTTCACGTTCGACCTCGGTGACGCCTGGATGCACCGATGCGTGGTTGGCGAGGTCAAGGTCGACCCGCTGGAGGTCCTGGGTATCCGCCCGGACGTTCCCCTGCCGTATTGGGGCTGGGGCAGCATCCCGGACCAGTACGGGCGCCGGTGGGCTACCGACGATGGGGAGAGCCGGCCGCCGGCCAGGCCGGCCCGGCCGCACCCTATGCTGCTGCACTCGTGGCCCGCACAGGTGCAGGCACCGGTGCTCGACCTGTCCGAGCTGCGTGAAGCCATCGCGGCCGAAGACGCGGCCCGTTTCCTGGCTGCGGTGACGGGACGCGACGTCGATGATGTTCTCCAACAGGTAGGTGCGGGCATACCGATGGCGCTGGAGCAGCGGCGCCAGGACACCGAGCCGGTGGCACTGTCAGTGATTAACCGGCTGACGTGGCGTGACGGCGCTGGGGATGGGGTGCTGGCGGAGGACCTGCTGGCCGGGTTGCGCCGTGTGCCGCTGACCGGCCAAATGGTGCCAGTGGACCTGGACATGCTCAGCATCATGCTGGAAGGGGATCCGGACCTGTCGACCGGTGGCTACCTCGACCTGCGCACCGGGCAGGTGTACGACGACAGCGCCGCTGACCCAATCATCGTCGGGGAGAGTACCGCCATTGACGTGGAGGAGGAACCTGACCGTTGGCTCCGACTCGACCACACCAGCTCGCGGGACGGCTGGCAAGACATGGTGGCCTTCGCCGAACGGCAGCATGACGAGGCCCTCCGGGCGCGGCTGGAACGGGCGATCGAAGGCAAAGGAGCCTTCAGCCGATTCCGAGACCTCGTCCACGACGCGAACCTCAGCGAACAGTGGTACGCCTTCTCCACCGACCGCCAGATCGGCCGCGCCCGCGAGTTCCTCGCAGACAACGGCATCCGCGTGGGTTGACGCACTGGCCCGGGTCGACGCCGAACTCGTCACGGACATCACATAGATGCCCCCCTGCGGAGCCCGCCGACGCGTTGGATGCCTGAAAGTGAGAGGTTAGGCATGTGAACATTGAGAGAGCCACCACCGATGAGCTTTACCGCCTGCTTCTGGACGTCCAAGACCAGCTCAACGAGCTATTGGAAGATGACCGACTGACGCTAGCCAGAGACGCGGAACAGACGCACGGCACCGCCCAAAAAGCTGTCGGCCTGGCGCTGGAGCATCTGGACGCCACACGGCAGGTACTGGCCGTGCTTGAAACAGCAGACTAGCTGTCCGTGGCTCCCCGGTTCCAAACCGGAAGCCACCGCAACCCTATGCGGCCCGGCTGAATCGAGGCTCACTTTGTTCGACTTGGGTTTCGTGTCGGCCGTGCACGACAAACTCGCGAATCTGCGGAAACTTCATGCTAAGGTCTTTGTCGCTGCTCCGGGAAAAGCGAGACGCTGAAGCGTAGGCCGGACCCGAACGACTACTTGCGCGGGTGGCGGAATGGCAGACGCGCTAGCTTGAGGTGCTAGTCCTCGAAAGGGGGTGGGGGTTCAAGTCCCCCTTCGCGCACGCAGGTGATGTCTCGGAACATCGACGACACCCCGGTCTTCGGACCGGGGTGTTTCGTTTTTTAGACTGGTCGCCGCGGGGCAGACTAACGGTGAACTCTACGAGGATTGTCCATGCCGTGCGCGTGGTCATCTGGACAGGTCAAAAACGACCGTTTGATACCTAGTTGCCGCCAGGGTCTGTAAACCCGACCACGATGCCGGATCGTGCCGTCAGAACTCGTTGCCGGGGATCAAAGTGGGTCAGTCCGGGGAGGGGACGTTTTTGACCATTGATGGGGGGAGCGCCGGAGAGTACCGACTACGACCAATTAGCCGCCGGCAAAGCGTCCGATGGGGACCCACGGTCGCGGTATTCGGCGGCATGCCATCCCCTCCGCGGCGTTGCGTATGGTCCTCGTCAGGCCAGTTCGTCGCTTGCCAGTCGGAGGTAGCGGTAGACGGTAGCGCGGCTGGCCCCGATGACCTTCCCGATATCGGCCGGGGAGAGTCCCTGGGTATTTAGGTCGCGGGCGCGCTTGACTTTCTCATGAGCGGCGGTGACTTCCCGCCGCCCGGCCTTCCGTCCGTGTTCGGCGGCCGCGGCCATACCGGCCCTGGTCCGCTCGGCCAGCTGGTCGCGCTCGAGTTGTGCGAATGCGGACATGACTGTGAGCATGGCCCGGCCCATCGGCCCGGTTGTACTGATGCCTTCCGTGACGCTGCGGAAGTGCACCCCTCGGTGTTCCAGGTCATCGATGAGAGCCAGCAGGTTCCGGGTGTTGCGACCCAGCCGATCCAGCTTCCAGACCACGACTTCGTCACCGTCCCGCAGGTGCTCAAGCATTTTGTCCAGTTCAGGTCGGCTGGCCCTCGTTCCGCTTACGCCGTGGTCGGTGAAGATCCGCTGGCAGCCTGCAGTATGCAACGCTGCATGCTGCAGATCCGCGTTCTGGTCCACGGTGCTGACCCTGGCATAACCGAAACTCCCCATATGCCTGCCCCATCGCTCATCAAAGGCTAAGTTGCCTTTTGTTGAGAATAGCCTATGTGAGACACATTGATGGGACGAGGCCGTGTCAGGGGAGAGTGGCGGAAATCAAGGCTTTGACCAGCCGACGCCGGGCCGGCCCTCCCGGTCCGGATAAAGGATCCTTTGATGAAACCGGGATCTATTGTCTGGCTCAGTAGTAAGCGCCTTGGGCTGGGTACTGCGCATTACCTTCAAGGAGTCAGACACGCGCACCGTCCCACCGCCATCCAGGGATCGCGGGACAGTGCCAACAGAAGAGCCGGATCAATCGGCCCACCGAGTACGAAGGAGCTGCAATGAATCTTTTGTCCGTCATCCTCAACGGAGACCCGCTAGCCGCCCTGCCCTTGCTGGCCTTGCTCGTGCTTCTTCATGAGCCAGCCAACCGCCGTGCTGTGCGGTTGCTCCGCGCATGCAAGCGCCCAGGTGGGAAGTGACCTCCGTCAAAGCGGGCAGTGCGGGGAGACTAAGTTGTTAGCGGGAGCCCCTTGCTTGGGAGGCCAGACGCTAGGATTCCTTAGTGGCTGAACAGCAGAAGAACAAGAACGGCATGGTTGAGAGCTCTATTGCGGGCGCAATAGGTGGAGTCGTAAGTACTGCAGGCGTTGTCTATTTCGGAGCACTTTGGGCCGGGACAATTTCCGGACCTACAAATCCTGCATTCTGGCAGCAGGCGGCCCCGCTCATCATCCTCGTACTGCTGGTCATCATCTTTGGGGTTCCGGCAATACGACGGTTTGTATTCAGCAAAATCAAGCTTCTGAAGAAGCCTGGTATGTGGTTGCTCGGCCTTCGGATCACCGATAAACGGAGACGGAATGGGCTCTTTAAGGAAGGTGAGGAGGAGGCTCTCGCGGAGGTAGCTAAACGAAACGCCAAACCCGAAGCGTTCAACATCGCCTACGCATCTAGCTCCCCTGTGAATGGCCTCGATCGGTTCCTCCTGTCAGACTTCTCGGGCATAAGTGGTAGTGGGCCGATGAAGGACATTCACATCACCGCGCCCAAAGACGAGATAGTGATGGAGGACAAAGAGGGTCCCACTATCCCCGGAAAAGACCCCGATGATCCCTATCATTTCAGCGGCCAGGTAACGGACCGTGGGCACCTGAAGGGCATTGACTTCAGGGTTTCTTGGAAAGATCGAGACGGCTATCCACGATGGGATTTCTATCATGTCCGCCCCAGCGGTCCGCCGTTTAAAGGAGTCCGGACAGGACCCTTCGGCGACATCAAATATGGAGAGCTTGTCACCAGTCCCAATATCAACGACGGATCGCTCACTGTTAAATGGGCCTCCACCAAACAGGTTATGGGCAGGCTTGTCCCGAGCGGTAAGGCCTGGAAGGTCGAAATCGGGCGGCGCGAGGGGCGGGTAGGCCCCTACTTCATAGTGGAAGATGAGTTGGGCGTGGTCAGCACCCCCGAAGAGGGCGTCGAACTACTAAGGATCCGCGCCCATCAAGAAGAAGAGAGCTACCAGGCCTGACGGAAACAGCCCGATAGGAAGACGCGGTTCCGGCACGTTCAGCGAGCTCTTTATGTTTTCCCAGTCCCCATGGTCTGTGAAGCCTGGCTGCGTTGTTCATGCGCCATCTAGCAGAGGCATCAGGCAGAATGGCCCCATGTGCGGCAGATACGTGATGTCCAAGGCCACAGGCGACCTGCTCCGCCACTTTGAGGCCAAAGAGGTCGAGGGGAGCCCGCCGCCGCCGAGCTGGAATGTGGCGCCGACCCAGAGTGTGCCTATCGTTGCTGAGCGTTTGGATGAGGGCGCGATTGACCGGCATCTGCTTATAGCCCGTTGGGGTCTTGTCCCGTCCTGGGCGAAGGACGTCAAGGTCGGCTCCAAACTGATCAACGCCCGCAGTGAGTCCATTTTGGAGAAGCCGTCCTTCCGGAAAGCTGCTGTGAAGCGTCGCGCGATCGTGCCGGCTGAAGGTTATTACGAGTGGCAGAAGACTGAGGACGGGAAGAAGATCCCAAACTACCTGTACTCCGAGCAGGAGCCGTTGCTGGGCTTCGCCGGGTTGTACGAGTGGTGGGCGGATCCTTCCCTTCCTGAGGAAGACCCCGGCCGGTGGCTGCTCAGCTGCACGGTGCTCACCACGACGACGCAGGACGCGTTGGGCCACGTCCATGACCGTTCCCCGGTCATCATCCCGCGGGATCGCTTCGCGGAATGGCTGGACCCGGACCTGACCGACAAGGATGAAGTCCAGCACCTGCTTGACTCCCTGCCGGAACCAACCCTGACACCTCGGATCGTCAGCCCACGCGTGAACAGTGTGCGGAACAACGGACCCGAGCTCATCGAGCCCGCCGAGCCTTCAGCCACATAGACTCATGCCGTGAAACTCACCGGCACCATCACCAACCCGGACGGCAGCTACGGATATGCCGACGTCGAAGGCGCCACCTACGACGAGGCGCGGGAAAACCTCTACGCGCGTCTGGGTGAGGGACAAACTCATCACCATCCGCACCGACCGCTAACCCGTATGAAGTTCGGGCAGGATCACATCGGCAGGGGACAGTTCCGGTCTGGCCCGGAGCAGGCGGAGGGGATGCCGGAAGGACCGGCCCGACCAGGCGGTATCGGCGGAGACTTCCACGACCACCGGTTCCACCAGGGTGAGCGTCACGGGTTCCTTGTCCCGGTTGAACCTGTCTAGGGTCGTGCCCTTCACAGTGGCGGGCCAGGGATGCTGACCCTTTGGCAGTTTCAGCCATCGGGCCAGGTCCCGGGCGTCCGCGGTCTTCAGCGGGGTGGAACGGCCGACAATCCGCAGTTCACCCTCCAGGACCAGGCCGGCGACGACCTCTGAGGGTTGGGTGATCGGTCCGATCACGGCACCGCAGATGACGTCTATGGTTTCCCTGTGTTTCAGCTTCCACCAGGAGCGGACGCCCGGGGTGTACGGCTCGTTGGTGTTTTTGATGATGAGCCCCTCGACTCCTGTGTGGGGCAATTCTTCGAACCAGCGGGCGGCCTCATCGGGGTCAGTTGTGGTGGGGGAGAGGGACAGTGGCGGCTCCCAGCCGGTGGCGAGCTCTTCCAGGAGGGCCCTTCGCTGGTGCAGCGGCAGGTCGCGGGAGTCGTGTCCGGCTACGGCGAGGACATCGAACGCGACGTAGTTGGCCGGGGTCTGCCGGACCAGTCCGGGGAGGGTTTTCGGGCCGGCGCTGAGGCGCTGTTGCAGGGCGGTGAAGTTGAGCCGGCCGTTGGCCCAGATCACGGCCTCCCCATCGATCACGCACCCGGGAGGGACAGCAGCCTCCAAGACCTGAATCAGCTCGGGCAGGTACCGGCTTAGGTCTTTGCCCTGCCGGGACCACAGCGTGGCCCGGTCATTGTCGCGGACGACGATACAGCGGTAGCCGTCCCACTTTGCCTCAAACAGGAGATTCCCGGGCCGGGCGCGGGGCATCTTCGTGACGGCCCGGGCGAGGGCGACCTGCCGGCGGGGCAAGCCCCGCCGGCAGGCCGGTCCCGGCAGAGTGCTCAGCAGTCCCCATCGAGGCCTTCGAGCGTATCGACCTCGACGGCGTCCAGCAGTTCGGCGGTGCTGTTCCCGGTCCTTCTGGCCAGTTCATCGACGGCGATGAACCCGGTCCGGGCCAGGGCGATGGCCAGCTCCGCCAAATACCCGGCCCCGTTGCGCTGCACGAGGTCGCCCATGACCGCGTGCATGCGGCCGGTCATCCCAGAGGGGCCCTCGGCTTCCTCGGCAGCGATGCGCAGCAGGGTCAGGGCGGCCAGCCGCGGATCGTCGTACATCAGTCCCATGGCCCAAAGGCTACGCCAGGCACCGCGCGTGTGAACCCGGTCGTGGTCCGGATGCTCCCTATTTGTCGGCCCAGCGTTCGTGCGCGGCCTGGCGGGTGATTCCGGCGGCGCGGCCGATCTCGGCCCAGGTCGCCCCGGCGGCTTTGGCGGCCGCGACGGTTTTGTCCAGCCGCTGTCCGGCCTGGGCGTAGCCGCGTGCGGCGGCCACGACACCGTCGACCGCGCCCACGGACGCGAGGTATTCGAGCCATTCATCGCCGATGGCATCATCGACCGGTTCCGGGGCATGGGCGGACTTTTCACGGGGCCTGCAGGAGCCGGACGAGGCGGCTGGTTTCATCCAGGCGGTCCACCGGGCGCGTCCAGGACAGCTCCCGGGCGGGGGTCATCATCCACAGGGCGAAGTAGTTGTGCGGCACTTTCGCCTCCAGCGCCGCCCGGAACAGCGCTGTCACCCGGGGATCGAGCTGGCCGCCGGCGGTGAACTGGAAGCCGGGGCAGAAGGTCCCGTCGTCGATGAACACCCGGACCAGGCTGCGCAGCACCGGCTCCACATCCGGCAGCGCGCTGAGCCGGGCGTGCACCTGTTCCAGGGAAGGCAGTCCGAACTCACGGCGCAGCGCCGCCCACATCTGGTCCGGCACCGGGCCGGAGAACCCACCCACGATTGCCCTTACCCGTCGGTAATGGAAACCAGGAGCCACTGCTCCGACAACGGGTCGCGGCGCAGCTCGAAGGTCCGCAACGGCGCGGAGGTGCTATCACGGACCTGGACGCGCCAGTGTTCGACGCTGACCAGGTCCCCGGAGCCGATGGCAGCCCGGGTGCCGGTGTGCCACCAGTCGCAGCGTTCGAACCAGTGCACCGGTTCGGCTGCGACCGCCCAGATCTGTCCGTCGTGGCGGACGGCCAGGGGAGTTCCGGCGGCGTTGAATCGCACCTGTACCGGCACGCCGGGCTTCGTCGATGCCGTTGTGGGGGCGGTCTTGGGCGTGGGGTCGGCAGGGCTGGTGCTGCGGGGTTCATGGGTGATGGTCATTCGTTTGTCTTCCGTGTTGGTGCTGGTCTGGGGGTGGTTGTTAGGCGGCTTTGACGAGGGGGAGTTCGTCCCAGTGGGTGGTGTAGCGGGGGGAGAGCATGTCGCGTTTCATGGTCCAGTCCAGGCCGGTTTTGATGCCGGCGTGGCCCAGGCCGATGGCACCGCGCCCATACCGGCGGGTCACGTCTTCGAGGAGGGTGCCGATGTGGCGTTCCTCGTGCGGGTTCTCGAAGGGCTCGAGCGGGGATTGGTTGCCGGTGGGGCGCAGGTCGGTGACCATGATCCCGGCGCGGGCGTATTTGAGGCCTTCCTGGATGGTGGGCAGCAGCGCGTGCGCGGCCCGGGTGAGCAGGACCGGGTCCGCCGTCGGCATCGGCAGCGCCACGCACACCGACGGGTAGGACTTCTCGTATTGGTTGTAGTGGCTGGTGCCGGCGAACGCGGTGAGGACCTTGGCCTGCAGCCCGTGCTTGCCCAGCCGTGCTGAGGCCTGCTGCCCGTAGACGGAGAGGACCTGCCGGAGCCCGGCGGCGGTGGTGACAGGCGTGGCGAAGGAGCGGGAGAAGATCAGCTGGTCCCGGCCGATGCGTTCTTCCTCCATCGGGATGCAGGGGGTGCCCTGCAGTTCCAGGACGGTGCGCATCATGACCACGGAGAACTTGTCCCGGATCGCGACCGGATCCGCGCAGGTGAGGTCGGCGATCGTGTGGATGCCGATGACGTTCAGTCGTTTGGTCAGCCGGCCGGCGATCCCCCAGATTTCCTCCACGGACAACCTCCCCAACAGTGCCTCCCGTGCAGGTGCGGGCACGGTGTCCCAGTGGCAGACCCCGCCGAACGCCGGGTTGTGTTTGGCCCACTTGTTGCACAGCTTCGCCAGGGTTTTGGTGGGGGCGATCCCGACGCAGACCGGCACGCCGACGTGCCGGCGGACCGCGGCTTTCATGGCCCGGCCCAGGGCGAGCAGCTCGGCGGGGGAGCCTTTGACGCCGAGGAAGGCCTCGTCGATGCTGTAGACCTCGAGCCAGGCCGAGTACCGGCCCAGCAATTCCATCACCCGGGCGCTGATGTCCCCGTAGAGCTCGTAGTTGGACGAGAGCGCGACCAGGCCCCATTCCTTGGCCCGCGGGGCGAGTTTGAACCACGGTTCGCCCATCGGGATGCCGAGGGCTTTGGCTTCGGGGGAGCGGGTGACGGCGCAGCCGTCGTTGTTGGACAGCACCACCACCGGCCGGCCCTCCAGGGACGGGTCGAAGGCCCGCTCGGCCGAGGCGTAGAAGCAGTTCACGTCCACGTGCGCGATCTGCGGCATCCGCCGCATCACGGCCGGCCTAGACATCAGATCCCCCAGGCAGTTCGCGTTTAACGGAAAAGCGCGCGTTAGACATGGTGCAGGCACCTCGTGGCGACGCCCCACACGCTCAGCTCGGACAGCGCAGGAACGCGGATGTCCGGGTACTTGGGGTTCTCCGCCTGCAGCACCACGCCCATGGGGGTGATGCGCAGCCGCTTGATGGTCAGCTCCCCGTCCAGGACGGCGATCACGACCGACCCGTCCGTGGGTTCCAGCGCCCGGTTGACGATCAGTTCGTCCCCGTCGCTGATGCCGGCGCCCTCCATCGAGTCCCCGGTCACCCGCACGACATAGGTGCTGGTGATGTCCTTGATCAGGTGCTCGTTCAGGTCGATCCGGCCGTCGAAGTAGTCCTGCGCCGGCGAGGGGTATCCCGCCGCGACCGGCACCGGGGAGACCAGCACCGACAACAACGACACGCCCGCATCTAGCACACGGGGACCAACAATGACGCCCACAACACACCTTTTTTCGAATATATGTTCGATAGGTTTCAAGTGTAGACCCGGGGTCGGACAGTAAAGAATCCTCCAGGTGCATCGGGACGCAGAGGCCCTGGCCCCGGCGCTTGGACGGGACGGGTTGCACGCCAATGGGGACAGCTTTGAGCTGTGCGGAGGGCTCCACCTGCCCCCAATGGGCACAACCCGCCCACCCGCCAGGGGTGGTCTGTGCTGTCCGTGGGGGAAGTCGCGGTTACACCGTGCCGGTGCGGGGTTTGCGGCCGCGTTGCCGGCCGGAGCGCCAGCCCGGCAGCACCTCATCCAGCGCGCCTGCCTTGGCCGGCTCAAGTTCGCCGCGGCGTGCCTTTTGGCGCTGGACGTGCAGCCAGACGCCGAGGTCGTGTTCTTCCCCGGCCACGACGGACTTGTGCCGGGGCCAGTCGTGCCCGGCCGCCCGGTACCGTACCAGGGCGGCGAGCCGGTCCTGCCATCTGGCCTCATCGGCCACGGACCGCGGTGGCCGTTGCCATTCGGGGAGGTCGGCCAGCCCATCACGGTAGGCGGGTGCGAGTGTCCCGGCAGCGGCGTCGCGGCGGCGCCGCTCCAACCACGACGCCAGCCTCCGCTCATCCGCATCTTTGGCGGTGCGGGAAGGATACCGCCCGGTCTCCCGGACCAGGGCCACGAACTGGCGCATCCGCGCCAGCCCCTGCCCGCTCACCTGCATTGGCGGTGGGCCTGCGGCTTTCTCGTGGGCGGCCTGCAGCCCTGGGTCCATTCCAAGTGCCACGGACAGGTGGTAGCCGACCGTCGCGGCCGGCGCCCGGGTGAGCGCGGCGATCCGGGAGCGGGTCAGCCCGCCCCGGTACATCAGCACCCACTCCGCGTTCGGAGCCCGAGTACGCCGCCTGGTCGTCACGGCACCATCCTGCCACCCGCACCGCTCAACGACCTGCCGCGAAGTCCATCCTGCATGGCGTGCACGCGCGCATGGGGCCGCCCCTTTCCGCCGGGGCCGGGGTGCATGGGGGACAGCCCGGGCCCCGGGGTCAGGGCCGGCAGGCTTTGCCCGTGACTGCGGCCCGGTGGGGATGAGACAACTCTGTCTCGCCAACCTTGGGGAAAGCACGGATCGCCTTGGGAGTCCATTGGCCGTCGGCTGGGATCAAGGACATGCTCGCAGGGCTCGCATCCATGCGGGCGTCCGCTGGCGCGGCCGGCTGTCGGGGTCCAGTGCCGGCTCCGCAGGGCTCCGCAGTCCCTGAACCCTGTTGTTCACGTCTTCGACGTTTTTTGGCTGCTGTCCTTCGGATCGTACGTGCCCGCTCCGTCCCGTCTAGCCCCTCCGTTCCTCCGGGGCCTGCGCCCCGGAAAAGTCTTCTCCGGCGCTCCTTCGTCGCTGATTTCCTCCGAAGATTTTCCGTGTCTTGCCCTCACGGGTAGACGGGACTCCACGGGCACAGCTCCGCAAGCTTCGCCAGCAGCCAAAAAACAACGGGGGGAGAGGGGAGCTGGCCGGTCACCTGAGCCGCCCCACACCCCCACGTCTCTGCAAGGACAAAAACCATGACCGCAGTAAGCAATAAGACCGTGACCCTCGCGGACACCGGGGAAACCATCGACGGCGTGACCGTGCTGGGTGATTACCACATGAACGGTGGCTACGACTGGATGGAACTGATCGAAGAGCACGGCTGGGCCGTGCTCTCCAGCTGGGGCTGTGACGGCTGGGACCTGGGCCAATGGCCCTATGTCATGGTCGCCGTTACCCGCACCGCTGACAGCATCGGCAACCTGTTCGGCATCGCGACCTACTGCGAGGGTGACGTGACGTGCACCTACTTCCGGACGAAAGCCCGCCTGTGGGACGCGATCACGGAGCAGGCATTTTTCCACTGGAAGAACGGGCAGGCCCAAGGCCCGGCAGACCTGCCGGAGGCCGCCGCCGAACTGCCGAGCCGGTACCGGATGCCCTACGTCGTGCGGGATGCCGCCTAACCAACACAAACAGGCGCTGTACTGCCCGGCCGGTGCCGGGCAGTACAGCGCCCACAACTTCACAGGAGCCAGCACATGAGCAACGACACCGCCAGCCCCAAGGGCATCACCGCCCTGATCTACCGTGACGCTCCGGGCGCGGACTTCTCGAACCGGGGCATCTCTGCCAGCGTCATGGAAGTAACCGTCATTGGCGAGGGCATCGACCCGGTTTTCGAGGCCACTGAGGAACGACCCGCCGTCCGGCTCGTCAAAAACGAGCACCCACACCGCGAGACCGTGGTCCACGCGGAGCCGGTCGCCCCGGAAGGTGAACCCGCTCCGTGGTACATGTTCGGCGGCACGTTCATCTTCAGCAGTGACGGCCGGTTCCGCCGCGCGGCCGGGCACTACGGAGCCGTCCCGCTGCACGACCGCCGCGAATAGGGCCGCCGGTGGCCGGTCTTTCGGGGCCGGTCACCGCGGGCGGTCCACCGTCGTGGCCGGCTTTCGCTGGTGGTCGCCCGCGGCGGACCGCCAATCCCGCAGTAATCAGGTGCCGGGCGGCGGCCGCCGGCGGCAAGCCCGGGCCGGCAGTCTCGTTGGGTTGTCCGTGGCCCGGAGCGAAAGGCAGGCTCGCAAGGGCTCGCCCTGGTTTCCGCTGCGCTCCAACCAGTTGAAGGGCGTCCGCTGGCGCGGCCGGCTGTCGGGGTCCAGTGCCGGCTCCGCAGGGCTCCGCCGTCCCTGAACCCTGTTGTTCACGTCTTCGACGTTTTTTGGCTGCTGTCCTTCGGATCGTACGTGCCCGCTCCGTCCCGTCTAGCCCCTCCGTTCCTCCGGGGCCTGCGCCCCGGAAAAGTCTTCTCCGGCGCTCCTTCGTCGCTGATTTCCTCCGAAGATTTTCCGTGTCTTGCCCTCACGGGTAGACGGGACTCCACGGGCACAGCTCCGCAAGCTTCGCCAGCAGCCAAAAAACAACGGGGGGAGAGGGGAGCTGGCCGGTCACCTGAACCGCCCCACACCCCCACGTCTCTGCAAGGACAAAAACCATGAACGAAAAACTGACCATCACCGGATCCGCTGACCTTCTCGCCACCGTCCCGCACCTGCTGGGCAACCAGCCCAAGGAGTCCTTCGTCGTGCTGACGACACGTCTCGGATCGCTGGGGGCAAGCCTCCGCATGGACGCACCGGCAGAGGCCGCACCACTGCACTACGCCCAAATGATGGCGACCTACGCGGCCAACGACGAGAAGGCCACCGGCAGCTACGTGATCGTCTACACCGACGAGAAACCAGCCTACGGCTTCCCCTACGCCGCCCACGTCCTCGCACTCAGCAACGAGCTGGCCACCGCGCGGATGCCCGTCAAAAAGGTCTTCCTGGTGACGGGGACCTACTGGGCGACCTACGGCACCACGGAGAAGAACTCACTGAACGAAATCCGCGACAGCAACGCCAACGTCACCCTGACCTACTTCGGGTCCGCCCCCGACATCGACGTCTACAACCCGGAACTGCTGGGCACGTGGGCGCTTCCGGTGCAGGCGCCCGAAGGCACCGACGAGGACCTGAACGCCGCCTGCGCGACATGGGCGACCGTGCTCGACGACGAAGGTACGCCGGACAAGGAAACCGCCCGCCAGCTGGCCGCAGCATTCCAGCACCGCCACATCCGCGACTACCTGTTCCGCGACACCATCACCACGCACAACGGCAACTTTGGCGACACGCTCACCGGAAAGTTCACCGGCCGCCCCGACTGGGACCGCATCGACCGCGCCGAAGCCATTGCCTTCGACCTTATGAAGGTCGTACCCACCGGACAGCGGGCCCCCATGCTGGCCCTCATGGGCTGGCTGGAATGGCTCAAAGGCCGCGGAACCCAGGCCGACCGCTACCTGAAACTGGCCACCGAGGACGTTTCTGACTTCCGGCTCGCCGTGCTGCTGCGGGAACTCATCAACCGCGGAGCCGTCGCAGACGTCGCCCGCGACGAGGGCACTTCCTACCAGCGCCGCCTGATCTAGGACACTCGAGGCCGGGACGGATCACCATCAAGGTATCCGCCCCGGCCTTCCTGGTGGCGGGGCGGCCTCCCCCGCTGGCGCTCCTCCGGCCGCCGACGACGCTGGCGCGGGCGCAGCCACACCCAGTCAACGGCCAGAATCCTGGGCTACAGTGGGCACAGACGCCACAAACGGGAGGGACGCCGTGGGAACCGAATACATCTTGACCGACGACGACAAGCCAGCCGCTGACGCCAGCCTGGCCGAGGACATCATTGAGCTGCAGCTCCTCACGGCCGGCGAAAAGACGGGCCCGATGGACGTGGCGCACGCCCAGGAACACCACAACTTCTAAGCCCGACGCAGCGACGCTGCTGCGCTCCCTTGCAGAGGAAACAGGAAGAGCCGGCACCATGTGCCGGCTCTTCCTGTCTGTGCGCCAGGGTTCACCAAACCAGTGCATCGGTGTACCGTGCGGGTGAGAAGGGGCCGCCGTGGACGCACGGTCGATGGAGAGGATTGACTTCCGACCGCATCGTATGGGCCTCTTCTCCCGTGTAAAGACGGCCCCGACCTTCGCTGCGCTTCGGCCAGTTGATGGGCGTCCGCTGGCGCGGCCGGCTGTTGGGTCCAGTGCCGGCTCCGCAGGGCTCCGCCGTCCCCGGACCTGTTCCACGTCTTCGACGTTTTTTGGCTGCTGTCCTTCGGATTGTACGTACCCGCGGAGGCCGATCCAGCCCCGGCTCCGCAAGCTCCACCGGCGCCCGCGGGCGGGAAACTTTGCTCCGGCGCTCCTGCGTCGCTTATTTCCTCCGCAAACTCTCCCGCCCTTGCCCAAGGGTAGATCGGCCTCCACGGGCACAGCTCCGCAAGCTCCGCCAGCAGCCAAAAAACAACGGGGGAGAAGGGGGAGCTGGCCGGTCACCTTGATCGCCCCACACCCCACGTCTCTGCAAGGACAAAAACCATGAACGATCGCATTGCACGCGCAGCCCTGACCCGCCTGTTCGAACCCCACGACACCGTCGGGCGCACCCTTGTGGGCAGGCTCGGCGCGTACGCCGCGCTGCGGCTGGCCACCGGCGCCCAACCCGCCCACACCCTCCCGGACATGACGGGCGAGGAACTGGCCGACGCGCTGAAGCGCTGGGCACCCCGGGTACTTGATCTGGACCCGGAGAAGGACCTGGCTACCATCGAAGGCCTGGGCGGCGGTTTCCTGATCCCCGGCGATGAGCACTGGCCTACCGGCCTGGACGACCTCCCGGACGCGCCCCTAGGCCTCTGGTACCGGGGCAACATCGCCATCGGAATCCCCGACCCGTCCAACTGCGCGGCACTGGCAGGCTCCCGCGACTGTACAAGTTACGGCGCGGCCGTCACCGCCGACATCGCCCATAGCCTGGCCCAGCGCGGCATCTGCGTCATCGCAGGACTCGCCTACGGCATCGACGCCCACGCCCACCGCGCCGCACTGGCCGGAGCCACCGGAGACGGACCGGCCACCATCGCCGTCCTCGCCGGAGGCCTGGACCGCGACTACCCGTCAGGCAACGCCGACCTCGCGGCCGCCATCCGCGCCACCGGACTCACGCTCTCCGAGCTGCCCCCGGGATCCGCGCCAACCCGGCACCGCTTTTTGCAAAGAAATCGCCTGATTGCAGCCCTCGCCGGAGTGACCTGCGTCGTGGAGGCACGTTGGCGCTCCGGTGCGCTGACCACCGCCCACCACGCCGAAACCATCGCCCGGCACGTCGCCGCCGTACCCGGCAGCGTCCACAGCGCCAACTCCGCAGGATGCCACCGGCTCCTCAGGGAAGGCGGGGCCGTGCTGGTGACCGACGCGGCCGAACTGACCGAACTGCTCGCCAGCTAAACCCACCGGGGTGGCCGGTCCTTCGGGGCCGGTCACCGCGGGCGGTCCGCCGCCGCTGGCCGGCCCGGGTGCGTGGTTGCCGGCGGCGGACCGCCCATCACGCCCCAGTGCCGCGGTTGAAGGGCTGCCGTCGGCGGCCAGCCAAGACAAGCGTGTCAGCGGGGCCGGATACGATGCACCAAGACGACAAAGGAAGAGAACCGGCAGATGAAACCGATGCACCCACCAGCTGCGGAAAGAGCTGATCGTTTGACCAAAGCAGAGAACCACAGGAAAGCACGGAACCTCGCCTGATCGGGAGTCATTCTCCTGTTCGTGGGAGCCATGCTGGCTCCGAGCAACTGGGGCCCCGCGGTGGGGATCGACGGGGCGGGCATCTTCGCCCTCGGAACAGCGCTGCATAACACCAGACAAAGAGGCGGACGCATCCTCCAGGTCGTAGGCGCAGCCGTGATCATCGCCGGGATAGCCCTCACCATCACGGAAATCCTGTAGTCCTCCCAACACTGGAAGGACCACAGCGGCTCCTCGCGGCCGTCATGAAGATTGACTGCAGGAGGACCGCCCCCCCGGGGCCGGTCCTCCTCTGCGTTCGGCCGGCCTCCTCTGCGATAAGTGGGCACGCCCGCAGGGTTTGCACTGGTTTCCGCTGCGCTGCAACCAGGGATCGGGCGCCCACTCCGCTTCGCTCCGTGGCCGGCTGTTGGGTCCAGTGCCGGCTCCGCAGGGCTCCGCCGACCCTGGCCCAGTGTGTCTACGACGTTTTTTGGCTGCTGTCCTTCGGATTCTAAGTGTCCGCTCCGGCCTGTCGAGCCCCGGTTCCGCAGGCTCCACCGGGGCCTGCGGCCCGCTGAATCGGCTCCGGCGCTCCTTCGTCGCTTATTTCCTCCGCAGATTCCACGGTCCTTGCCCAAGGGTAGACAGGCCTCCGTCGGCCACAGCTCCGCAAGCTCCGCCAGCAGCCAAAAAACAACGGGGGAGAAGGGGAGCTGGCCGGTCACCAGTACCGCCCCGCACCCCCACGTCTCTGCAAGGACAAAAACCATGAACGCAACACCCACGCTTGAAATGCTCGACCCGGCAACCCTGACCGTCGACATCAACGTCCGGAAGGACGCCGCCCTGACCTCCGATTTCATCGCTAGCATCGCCGAACACGGCGTCATGGAACCCGTGATCGCCCACCGCAAGGACGACGGAACCGTGCACGTCCTGATGGGCCAGCGCCGCACCCGCGCCGCCGTCGAAGCCGGACGGCCCCTGATCCCGGTGATGATCATCGACAGCCCGGAAGAGGCCGAACGCATCGTGACCCAGGTGGTGGAGAACATCCAGCGCGCCGAGCTGACCGAAGCCGACGAAGCCGACGCCTACCACCAGCTGTCCCTGATCGGAGTCTCGGCCGCCGCGATCGCCAAGAAGACCGGCCGAACCAGGACCACCGTCGAGTCCGCCCTCAAGGCCAAGTCCACCGACACCGGAGCCGCCGCCCTGGGCAAGGGATACACCATCGAAGAAGCCCTGATCCTCGCGGAATTCGAGTCAGATGGAGACGCCACGGCTGAGCTCGAATCGGTCATCATGGACGAACCCGACATGCTCCTGCACGTCACCCAGCAACTGCGCGACAAGCGCGACCGCGCCGCCGCACTGGCCACCCTCACCGCCGAGCTGGAAGCGGCCGGAACGATTGTTGTGCCCGAATGCGGCTACGGGGAGGACAGCGAAACCCTCCGCGTCACGTCCCTGAAAAGGGCAGACGGCGAACCGGCCACAGACGAGGACTCAAACGCCGTCTACATCGAGACGGACTATCGCGGCGGGCACTCCGCCGTCGCCGTCGTCACCGGCTGGAAAGAACTGGGCTTCACGCTCCGCTACTACAGCGGCTACGGCACATCATCGGCCCCGAAAGGGCCGATGACCGAGGAGCAGAAGGCCGAACGGAAGACCCTGATCGAGAACAACAAGCTGATGCAGTCCGCAACTGTGGTCCGCCGTGAATGGGTCAAGAACCTGCTGGCCAAGAAGCAGGCCCCCAAGGGCTGGCAGTATTTCACCGTCCATGCGATCACCCACCACGCCGAAACCGCCAGCGGATACGAGGGAAAAGTCGCCGCCGAGATGGTCGGGGTGAAGTTCGAAGAATCCAACCAGTGGGCGTGGAACCCGCTCAGGGACCACGTCGCCAAGACCACCGCACGGCCGGAATTCGCACTGATTGCGCTGATCTGCGCTGGATATGAAAAGACCATCCAAAAGGACTCGTGGCGCTCACCCAGCCAAACCCACCGGGACTACCTGAACCAGCTGGTCGCATGGGGATACACGGCATCCGAGACCGAATGCATCATCATTGACAGTGGCGAAAAGACGGAGACGGCCGGATAGACCTTGAGCCCTGTGCCGGGTGGCGGATCCCGAACCGCGCCCGGCACAGGCTCCCAGCCCAATCACCGCAGGAAGGCCCGGAACCTTCCAGAATTCGGGCGGTCCGCCGCCCAGGGCGAACCACAGCAACCACTCACCAGCGACGGCCCGCCGTCCTGCGCAGCAGACAGGATTCAGAGCAGGAGCCGCGCTCCAGCAATGAGGCTGGGAAGGAACGCGGCCATCACTTCAGCTAGACTGACCCATAGATTTCTTGCAGAGAAACCCGAAGGGAGCCGGCACATGCCGGTTCCCTTCCGGGTTAACCGGCGGCCAGGTTTCCAATGGTCCAAGACCACCACTTCAGGCTCACCTACTTGCCCGGGTGGGATTCTTCCAGCAGGGACGACACAGTCAGGAGTCGGGGCGGCTGGTCCGGGCACAGGAACCTGCACGTCGGGGAGCCTTCTACTGCGGCCGGGGGACTTTCTCTGGGGTGCTTCTCGTGTTGACCCAAACTCGCCAGACGCTGTGGGCACGCTACTTCCTCCAAGACCAGGGGGCCAGCTCGGCCCCAGGGCCGGGTGAGGCGTGTGCTTCCGGCGGCTAGACACGAATGGCCGCCCCTCGGCGTTGAAGCCGACCACACCCGCAGGTTGCCCACGGATCTCGGCGGCGTTGCCAATCAGAACCCGGGAATGACGACGGCGCAGAGGTGTTCTGACATTCTGTGCAGCCACCTTCTGAAACTGACAGGCTATGTCATTTTCAGGAGCTGACTGCACTGACTTTCCCGTGATTTCGAGGGTAGTGCAGACGACTTGTGAATCTTGGCTGCTCGCTACTCCTCTGCACTAACCTCGCTTCTGCTCGCTACTCCTGCACTGAGGTCACTTCTGCTTAGCACTCCGCCGGCCCATGGCTTAGTGCAGAGGACTTCTGACATTCAGTGCAGACGACTTCTGAAAATGACAGACAGGCTATTCGCCCCCAGCCGACGAACTTCGCACGAATAGAAAATTTTGGAGGCAAAATCCATAGAATAAAGGATGAAACCGCTGTTTATTCAGTTGAATAATTGCTAGAATGGAAGCAGAAAGTCAGCCAGAGAAACCTCGCCACAGTGATACGAAACCAAGGGACTGAAGATGACTCTCACCATTTACACCAAGCCCTCCGGATGCTTCGGCTGCACCAAGACCAAGCAGAAATTCGCGGAGGCCGGCCTCGCCTTCCGCGAAGTGGACATCACCACCAACCAGGCCGCGTTCGAGTACATCACCGAAGAACTCGGCTACACCCAGGCGCCCGTCGTCGTCTACGACAAAGACGGAACTGAAAACCACTGGGCCGGACTCAACCCGGCCAAGATCCACCAGGTCATCGCCATCGAAAAGACCCCTCAGGAAGGCGCAGCATCATGAGCATCCCGCAGGACATCATCCACCGCATCCTCACCGAGCAGGGCATCCCGGCCGAACTGCAGGCCGATGAAACACTCCGGGCTATCGCCGACAGCATCGCCCGGCTCGACGCCTTGCGGGACATCTACGGCGACCAGCTCAACACCCGGACCACCGAACTCCTGGACACGGACACCCCGGACCTCCCCGACGGGGACTAAAACAGGACGGGCGCCACCACCCCGGACACAACCACTACCCGCCGATACGCAACCAGCACGAGAAGGAACGAAACCAATGAGCGGCGAAACCAGCATCACGATCACCGGCAATCTCACCAACAACCCGGAACTCCGGTCCATACCGGTTTCCCGTGGGCTCGGTAAAACCGACGGAACTCCCGTCGCAAACTTCACCATCGCCTCGACGCCACGGGTGTTCGATTCGGCCACGCGTGAGTGGAAGGACGGGGAGACCTTGTTCCTCCGCGCGACGGCCTGGGGGAAACTGGGCGAACACGCCGCAGCCTCCCTGACCAAAGGATCCCGCGTCGTAGCCACCGGCGACCTGAAGCCGCGCAGCTACGAGACAAAGACAGGGGAGAAGCGCACCGTCATCGAATTCGAGATCGAGGAGATCGGCGTGTCCCTGAAACACGCAGCCGTTCCCCGTGAGTTCACGAAAGCCGAACCCGCGACGGCAGAAACCGCAGGATCTACACCCGCAGGAGTCGAAACCGCGGGAGCCGAAACCGGGAGTGGGGCGCCGTCCGGTGAGGACCCTGACGCGCCGGTCGCGGCGGGCCGGGCGGAGCGCCGGGCGCGTGAGTTCACGATCAGCCCCCGCCTTTACACCGGCGAGGATGTATGGTTCGGCAGGGACGCCAACCCGTCCGGCCGTGTCGAGCTGCCAGCCACGCCGGCCGTGCCCGAATGGTGAAAACGGGGACAGCGCATCAGCCGATGAAAGCGAAGCATGCCGATTCCTAAGAAGAATAAGACCGTCTCCCCGTACTTCACGGAAGAGGACGCCGACCAGATCCGGGCGGCCGTCGCGGCCGTCGGACAGTTCGAAGGCTATGCCTCGATCACTGACCTCGTTGAAGCAGCGACCCTGCGGGAGCTGCGGCGGCTGCAGCGCAAGTACAACAAGGGCAAGAAATGGCCCGGCGTCCCGGCGGGCCAGATGCGGCCGGGCCGGCGGACCCGCGAGGAGGAAAGCCAACGCCACCAGGACCGCCAGCAACCACGCGCATCACCAAATCCCTAAAAGCCCTGCTGATGTTCGGGCGCACGGCACGGGAAGTGCCGCCGGTATGCAGCACAATGCAACCAGTGCCAAGACACGATGGGACACCCTCGCGCCGTCCGGACAGCACGTCCCCACCGACGAAGACACACCCCTGGCACGGGGCCCTGGCCGAAGACTGGCCGGGCTGCAGCGGCCGGCAGCCGGCCGGATCGACACCGGCACCGCCCGGGACCATCACGACTTTAGACGCGCCCCCGCAGCAACGAGGCTGCCCCATAAAGTTCCTTCATCGAAGGAAAACCAGAAGAGGCTGGCACAACGCCGGCCTCTTCAGCTTTAACCCGGACGACTAAGCCACCGGACAAACAGATGGCGCCCTTAGGCGGCCTGCTCCTCCACCGGTTCGACGGCCGGCTCCGCGGCCGGTCCGCTTGTTGGTTCCCCGGCTGGTTCAGTGGTTTCCTCGTCCTGCGGGGTGAGGAGGTCGAGCATCCTTTTGACCTCGGCGCCGGTCAGCCCGAGCCGGGCGGCAACGGCGGCCCTGGCTTCGCCGGCGGCCAGCATCGCCTGGACTTTCTCTGCCGCGGCGCGGACGGCGCTCTCGGCCTCAGCTTCTGCCTTCGCCAACAGGGCGTCGGCCTTCTGCCTGGCGTCGGAGCGGATGACGTCGGCCTGCTCCTGCTGTTCGAAGAACTCCGCGGCCAGATCGATCAGTTTCTCGTGACGTTCGGTCAACTCCCGCGCCTTGGTCCGGGCCTTCTCGCGGGCCGCGAGCTGCTGCGCTGATTTTCGTGGTGCTGCCATGGTGTGGGTCCCCCCTTGGGTCATCCGCGGACCAGACCCCGGCTGGTGCCGGGCCCAGGGTCCGCGGCCGGCGGCGCGCCGCCGGATCGGTCCTCGCTTGCGCTCGGGCTGGTATCGCCCCGGGTTATCCCCACGTGGACAGCTCCGAGATAGCGACGGTCTCCGCTGCCCACCTGTGGATAACCCGGGGCGACGGTTCCACACAATCGAACGCACCGTGGATAACGAAAAAGCGCGTTACCCACCGCCCATTCTCATGTGCAGAACCGCATCAAAATCTTGATGGCCCGATCCTACCGGCTCCCGGCTTGTTCCATCGCGCTACCTCCTCCGTCGTGTCGCCGATTCCACAAGCCACAACCCGGCAATACCTGTCACACCTCATGCATCATCGACGAGTGAGGCCCCTGACCGGGTAGGCTGGCATCCGTGATGACCGTGCACAAGCTCAGTGCCGGCGACGGATACACGTACTACACCCGTGAAGTCGCCAGCGGCGATGAGCTGCGCGCAGGTGACCGTGCCCTGGGCGATTACTACACGGTGGACGGCAACCCACCCGGCCAATGGGGCGGCGGAGGCACCGCACATCTCGGTGTTTCGGGGGAGGTCACCGAGACACAGATGGCGGCACTTTTCGGCGAAGGGCTGCACCCCAACGCCGACGCCATGCTCGCCGCCAACCCCGGCGCGGACGTCCGGCTCGGCGCCCGCTACCCCCGTTACGGGCAGAAAGACAACGAACTCAAAGCCCGCGTCGACCGGGCACTCGGGGACTACCAGCGGATGAACCACCGCGAACCGGATGCCGACACGCGCCGGGTCATCCGGATGAAGGAAGGCGCCCAATACTTCCGCGAACTCAACGGCCGCAACCCCGCCGACAAGGAAGAACTCGGCCGTTTCGTCACCGCGCACACCAAACCCGGATCCCAGGCCGTCGCCGGATACGACCTCGTCTTCGCTCCCGCGAAGTCAGCCTCCGTGCTGTGGGCCATCGGCGGCGATGAGGCACGGCAACAGATCGAAGCCGCCCACCACGAGGCCATTGACGAGACCATGCAATACCTCGAACGGGAAGCCACGTACACCCGGCGGGGACGCAACGGCGTCCGCCAGGAAGACGTCGACGGCGGACTGATCTACACCACGTTCCGGCACTACGACTCCCGCAACGGAGACCCCCAACTGCACGACCACGTCGTCGTCTCCAACAAGGTCCTCGGCGCCGACGGGAAATGGTCATCCCTGGACGGGCGGTTGCTGTACCAGTTCAACGTGGCCGCCTCCGAGCACTACAACCGCACCGTCATGGAGAAGATCTGCACCCGCCTCGGCGTCGGACTCGTGGAGCGGAAAGTCGCCGGTGACCGGCCGGTGATCGAGATCGCCGGCGTCGACGTCGCCGCCATCGAAGCCGCCTCCTCCCGCCGCGAAGGCATCAAACCCGTCCTCGACCGGCTCGTCGCGGATTTCACCGACGACCACGGCTACGCCCCCAACACCAAGGCCATGATCGCCCTCGCCCAGCAGGCCACACTGGACACCCGGGCCGCCAAGAAAGAGGCACGCCAGCTCTCCGTCCTGGTGGGGGAGTGGACCGAAGAACTCGGGGCCATCCTCGGCGTCGAGACCGGCCCCGCCGCCGTTCAAAAGGCCCGCGCGCACCGCCACGACGCCCGGGCCAAGGCCGACGCGGTCGACCCGTTGTGGATGGTCGCGCACGCCGACGAGATCGACCCGGCCCAGGAAGCAGAAGCCGTCATCCACACCCTGGAACGGTCCCGGGGGGTCTGGGGAGAACACCACATTGACGCCGAAACCCGACGTCGGCTCGGCTCCCGCTTCGGCGAACTCCCCATCCCGCCGGCACTCCTGGAACAGGTCAAGGCACGCGCGATCGACCAGTTCTCCCTGCGCATCACGCCCGAAACCCCGGCCCCCGAAGTCGCGGCCCTGAGACTGAGGAACGGGGCGTCCAAGTACGGCAAGGCCCACTCCACCCTGTACACGTCCTCCGGGATCCTGCACAGCGAAGACCGGCTGCTGACCGCAGCGCAGCGCATCGTCATCCCCGCCGCGACCACCGAATCTTTCGACACGGCCCTCGCGAAACAGGACAAGAGATTCGACGCGGGCCAGCTGGCCATGGCCAAGGAATTCGCCTGCAGCGACCGCCTCCTCATGGTCGGTGTCGGCCCCGCCGGGGCCGGCAAAACCACCGCCCTCAAACTCGCCGCGGACACCGTTCGGGAAGCCGGCGGCCGGGTCATCGGCCTCGCCCCGACAGCCGTCGCCGCGGCGGTGATGGGCACTGAACTCGGTGCGAAGGCCACCACCATCGACTCTTTCGTCCGCGGCCACCAGACCGATGCGGAGCAGAAGGTCATCCCCGCCCCGGCCGATGTCATCATCATCGACGAGGCCGGCATGGTCGGCACCCAGATGTTCGCCGCCGTCGTCACCATCGCTGACCAGTACGGCGCCGTGGTCCGGGCTCTCGGCGATGACCAGCAGCTCTCCGCGGTCGGGTCCGGCGGCGCGCTGCGCCTGCTAAAAAACACCGTCGGTGCCGTTCATTTGGAAGACCTGCACCGTTTCCGCAACCCTGACGGCACACCCAACGACGCCGAAGCAGACGCCACCCTCGCCCTCCGCGAACCACCTACCCATGGGGAAGATGACCCGTGGGGTTTCTACCGGGACAACCGTCGCGTCGTCGGCGGCGACGCCGAAACCATGACCGCCCAGGTCTTCGCCGCATGGCAGCAGGACACCGAAAACGGCAAACACTCGATCATGATGGCCTTCGACAACGCCACCGTCACCGACCTCAACGCCCGCGCCCAGGCCTACCGGCTCGGCAACGGCACCCTCACCGACGGGCCGGCAGCCACCCTCCGGGACGGGCTCACCGCCCGGGCCGGGGACATCATTGTCACCCGCGAAAACAACCGCCGGCTCGCCACCAACCGGGGCAAAGACTTCGTGAAAAACAACGACGTCTGGACCGTCCGCGAAGTCCACCCCGACGGGTCACTGACCGTCCGCCACGACAACCACGCCGGCACCGTCACGCTCCCGGCCGAGTACGTGCGGGAGAAGACGATGCTCGGCTACGCGGCCACGATCCACCGCACCCAGGGCATCACCTGCGACACCACCCACGCCCTGATCAGCTCCAAACTCTCCCGCTCCCTGGCCTACGTCGCAGCCTCCCGCGGCCGGGAAACCAACCAGCTCTACGGCATCGTGGACGACGGCGAGACCCTCGACGACGTCCTGACCGCCGTGGCCGCCAACCACGACGGGAACCTCACCGCCCACGAACAAATGGACGCAGCCCGCGCCCAAGCCCGTTCCCTGCCGGAGATGTCCGAGGTGTACCGGGACATCGACCATCAGGCCAACGAACTGCGCATGGCCAACATCGCCCGCCGCGAACTCGGCGAAGGCACCGCAGGCAGGTTCGTTAAATCCAGTGCGTGGGGTGCGATCGCGACCCATCTCCGCGCCGCAGAGAACGACGGCTTCAACATTCCCAACCTGCTGGGTGACAGCGTCGGCGAAGGAGACTTCGACGCCTCCGATGACCCAGGTGCGGTGCTGGCGTGGCGGATCGTAGACCGGCTCGACCGGTGGCGGGCCCGCGCCGCGGACCCTGGGCACCGGCCTTTGGAATCAATGAGCGACGAGGCCCTGGCCCGGCTCGAACAGCGCGCCATCGGCGAGCTCATGCGCGCCAAGGCCGACTCCGCCAGGACCGCAGCCGCCGACGAGGTGGACCGGAAGGCGCTGGTGCGCGGCTGGAGGACCGAAAACAGGGGCACTCCCTGGCAGCGCCGCCTGCACGGGCACTTCACCGACGACGACCTGACCGCACGCATCAGCCTCGCGGAGCAGAAAACCCGCACCGATGCGACGATCAACGACCACGCCGCCGTCCGGAAAGCCCGCTGGCTGGCCTCATCCCTGCACAAGGAAAAGGCGCTGCGCGAGGCGATGCATCCCGAGGCCCGGGCCGATGAAGCCTACGAACGCGGAGCCGTCACCAACTACCGCCGCGAGGAAAACGCCACCAGGGCGCAGGCCGCCGCCCAGATCCAGCGGCGGATCCGCGCCGAAATTGAACTGCGCCGCCAGTTGCCGCAGCCCCTCGCCGCCAAACCCGCAGCGGACCAACTGCCGGCATGGCTCGCCCCGGACGATGTCGTCACGCACCCGGACACCCCGGCACTGTGGCGGAAAGAACTGCTGGCCCGCCGCGAACTCATGGCCACCGAAACCACACGGCTCGGCGCCCAGCTCGCAGCCGAACCCCCTGCCTGGGCAACAGCCCTCGGGCCCGTCCCCTCCGACCCGGCACGGCAGGAACAATGGCGCCAGCTCGCCGTCGAAATCTCCACCTACCGGGACACCTACCGGATCCCCGCCAGCGAACCACTGCCCCTCCCGGCACACCACCAGGTCAAGGGCGTCGGCGCGGAGCTCACGGCAAGGGTCACGGCCATGCACAAATACAGCGCCCAAACGGCCAAGGAACCCCTGGCACCCGCCGACGCGCCCCTCATGGCCGAAGCCGCACAAGTCGAAGCCGCCGTGAAGGAATCCCCGACACCCGCAGAGCAGGTCGTGGACCACCTCCAGGAAACGCGCGGCACCGAAGCCCAGCTCAGCCCCGCCCAGGAACGCGCCGAGCGCATCGCCGCACTCGCACGCAAGGTCCGCGAAAACCGCGCCAAGAACCAGCGCCTCGACGCCGACACCAGAAGCCCGGAAGCCGTCAGGGAAGCACTCGATCAGATCAAGGCTCGTCGCGCCCAGGAACAAGCCCGCCGCGACGAGACCCGCCGCACCGACGAGCCCACGCCCCGGCAGGACCGCGGCCCCGGCATCGGGCGGTGACAGTCGTGCCCTTTGGTCGAATCGGCCGCACGTGGTGGCGACTGCGCCACCAGCGGCACATCATCCTGCACCGGGGCAGCAGATCATTCGTGCTCACCGTGCCCCGGTCCCCGGTCGGAAACGTGTTCAACGGGACGCTGCACCCGCGCCCGCAGCTGCACGGGACTCGTGACGGTACATTCGGCGTCGGAGAGACCAGCGCCTATCTCGACTTCACGATCATCAGGGACCGGATCGGCAAGTTTCAGGGCATCGGAGTCC
This sequence comes from Arthrobacter sp. FW305-BF8, assembly GCF_021789315.1. Lineage (NCBI taxonomy): Bacteria > Bacillati > Actinomycetota > Actinomycetes > Micrococcales > Micrococcaceae > Arthrobacter > Arthrobacter sp. FW305-BF8. Next base: position 45,294 of record NZ_CP084562.1, on the reverse strand, counting down.
CGGACGAGTACCACCGGCAGGGATGGGCTACCGATATGGTCCGGGCACTAATGGACCATTACAGGGAAGTCCACTTCTACAACAGCGCACTCAACGAGATGTCAGGCCCGCTGTTCATGAAGCTACGCGCCGAAATGCCCGGCCGGATTGCGCCTATCCGGGTATACGAGGACGGCGGCTACGAAGTAGATACATCATGGCGGCCCGGGCAACCCGCCTAACCACGAGTCGGTTTCTTGAAGCCCGCGGGGGAGCCTTTTTAGTCTTTCCCGAAACTTGCACTCACGCTGTCGTCCACGCGGCGCGGTCAGGCCATGCCGGCCCCTCGCTGCGGGCGCATGTTTGAGAGGGGTGTTCCCAACACCCAGGAAGCCTGCCAGCCAACCGCTGGCAGGCTTCCCATGGTTACCTCGTGGTTCAGACCCAGGTCACCGGCACACTCCCGCTCGGGACGGAACACGCTCCCGAACAACGGCCCTGGGGCGGGTCGTGCCTGATCAGCGAACGAAGGCCGGAACGTGCGAGTGGTTGAACGGCTTGAACCAGTCTTCGAGACGCATCGGCGCGAAGCCGAGCTGCATGTTCAGTTCGACGTCGTCTTCGAAGCCGTCCATCGCGTTCTGGTACAGCAATTCGCTGTCGGGATCTTCCAGCAGGTGTTCTTCGACCTGGCCGCGCCAGCCGTCCGCCAGATTGAGCCCGTACAGGTCCTGGATCACTTCCACCTGGTCCAGCAGGCACCGCACCGCCAGCTCCTGGGCCACGCAGGACGGATGCGTCCAGCCGCGGACCAGCGCCGCCGCCATATCCGCGGCGATGACGAGGAAGCGTTGGGCGAACCGGACGTCGTACTTGTCGGCGTGCCGGGGCGGCAGCCCGGACAGGACGTAGGTTTCGGCGATGTCCCGCCGGGAGACTTCGTCCAGGCTGCGCAGCTCGGCGACGTCCTCGAAGAGCTGGTCGATCAGGACGGCCGAGGCCTCCCACAACGCCCCCGCCAGCAGCTTTGCCTGGAACAGGCTCCTGTCCCGCTGCTCCGGAGTCACCGATTCCATCCATTCAAGATCCCAGGCCTCCAGCGCGTGCCGTTCATCATCGCCAAGGTCCTCAGGCCGGGGCCGGTACCCCAACTGCTGCAGGCTGAGGCCGTTCAGCTCCTGGCCGCTCTGGATCAGGTACTCGACATAGTCCTCGTGCTCTTGGTCCTCGTGCTCTGGGATCATGGGCCCGATGCTACAGGGGATAGGCTGCTCCGGTGAGCGAAACGGATACCCCCGGCACGCCCCGGCCAGCTACGAAACCACTGATGCCGAGGGAACCAAAGAATCTGCCGGGGCCTTTGGCCAAGGAAGTCATCGAAGCGGTACGTCGGCACATGAGCCGGCAGGGGGTGTCCGGTCTGGAGCTGGCCAAGAGGATCGGCATCTCGCAGAACTACATCGCCAAGAGGCTCCGCCACGAGGCATCGTTCACCTTCAACGACGTCGAAAACATCGCCACCGCCCTCCGGATCCCGAGCGGACACCTGGTTCCGGGGGTGGGTAACGGCAACGGCGGACCCCCGGCGGTGACCCTGCTGCGGTAGTCTCCATCGCCGGACCAGCTAACCTGCGCGATGAAGGAACCTACCGAATGCCGGCCAGGATTGATGAACTGTTTGAGAGTCTGCCGCGGGTTCTGTCCTGACCGACCTGACCCGGATCCTGGGCAAAGACCGGACCACCGTGTACCGGTCGCTACGGAAGGGCGAGGTTCCCGCAGTCCTCATCGACACGACCTGGATCATCTACCGGGACGAAGTGAAGGACTACCGCCTGAGCAGGCACAACCAAGCCGGCGGCGCTGCACCGGTGCAAGACTCCGCTCCAGAGGACAACGATCCCGCCGACCTCGATGCCGGCGACACGAAAGAGCGGCACGAAACCCAGGACGAAACACCTTTGGCGTAGATTCCCCGGCCGCTGGCACCCTTAGTGCAATCCCCGTTTGCGAGGGATAAGAGGACGGGGCCAGCCCGTCTGGCATCAGATGCGACGCTGTGACTCACCGACCTGCAGTTGTCAGCGGCACTCCAGCCCATACAGGGCGAGTATGTAGTTGAGGTCGGTGTCGTTGCGGTGGATCTCGGTTTCGGCTTCGAGCTCGACGGGGTCGGGTCCGAGCCGGTCGTCCTGCCGGCGGAGCCAGTAGGCCCAGCAGAGACCGCCGCCGTATTTGGAGTGTGCGTGTACGCCGGCGGCGTAGTTTCCATCGTCCAGGACCTGTTCGCGTAGCCATTCCGCGATGGTTGTCGTCGCGTCGCGGTTCTCTCCGGCAAGGGTGGCCAAGGTGACGGCGGAGATGCCGAAGGCGTCGTCGAGCTGCTGCCCGAGGTGACGGTTCAGGGCGGCAATCGATTCGGCTGCGGTGAGGTCGATCCACCGGATCGGGCTGTTGATCCGTAACGTGTACATGAGGCGACCGTCGCGCCAGTTGGCCGGCAGCCAACCGGGAACCATGTTCCCGTTCCTGGTCCAGTCATCCTGGATCAGTTCGCGTGCCGCGTCGACGGAAATACCGAACTGGGCGGCCGCGAATGCCACGGCGTCGCGGAAGTCCTTCCCGACCCGGCCCATGGCCAGTGTCTCGGCATAGGCTGTTCGCCGGTCCCCGGCGAGGTACACGGTGGAACCGGGGGTATCGAAACGCGACCACGATGACCTGTCAACGGCTCCTGTGCTCCGCGGCAGCGGGTTCAGAGGTCCATAGGAGGATTTGGCGATCCTGTATCCGGTGACCGGCCCTTCAATGTAAGCCAAGCCGGTGCTGGAGCAGACTGCCGTCAACCGGAGAACCTGTCCTCGGTCATAGCTGCAGCGGCCGCCATGACGTCCTTGGCGCGCATCGCCTTGATGGCTTCGATGGGGGAGACCTCATCCAGCCAGGGATTCGCGCCGACAAACCACAACCTGGCGACATGTTCGCCCTCGATGCTCGAGACCGCGGTCCATGCGCGGTGGGCGAGCTGCAACCGAGCCTGCGCCTCCGGCCTCGGCTCAGGGCCGTCCGCGCGGGCCCACCTATAGCTGATCTTCGGGTCTTTGCTGCCCGCCAAGGCGGACACCAGTGTCGCACCCAGAGCGCTGTTGAGCTGGCGGACGATTTCACGGATGCCCAGGCGTGCTGTGCCGCTGTGGGTCGAGCCGACGTCAATCGAAATGCTCATGAGTCCTACGCTCCTTCCATTGCATCCCACTCTACCGAGTGCGCCACCAAATAGCTACGAAAAAACCACTATTTCACACCTGCAAAGCTACTGTCTTTTCTGATCTTTACCTGATGCCGGCGTAGGAGGTCCTTTGATGTCACAGTCGGCTGTCATGCTTGCCGTGTGAATTCACAATCCGATACTTGGAACGCTTGGGCGCAACTCGGCGAACAGTCTAAACGCAAACCGCGGGCACAAAACATCAACGCCGAGGGAGATTTTTGGGGCTAATTAGCCCATTTGAATGACAGTCATGTAATACTATATCTAGTAGCAATATCTTCAATGAGTACTACATGTAGTGTTATGAACGAAACGGGGACTTAAGTGAGCGTAACGGACGCCTTCAACGAATTTCAGGGCATCGTCAACGCTGACGTCCAGCAAGTGAAGGAAGCCCGCTCACGGCGGGACCTGTTCAAGGACGCTTTCATCCTGGAAAGCGACGTGGACGAAGTCATCTCGTCAGGTTCACTGGCACGAGGCACTCACAAGGCCCCAATCCACGATGTGGATGTAGTAATTGTCTACGACGGCGCTAAGCATCCAGACTGGGGCGAACCAGGCTCCTCGGCAGAGGACGCCCTGGATTACACACGCAGGCGCGTCAACGCTCTCCTCGGTGCCACCAACGGAACCTTCGATAAGGCGGTACGCCTCGCCAAGTGGCGTAACCACGCAGTCAAATGCTTCCTGGACGATCCCGATGACCCCAACGCGTTCACTGTCGACGCGATGCCAGCTCTCCGTCGTAACGGCATGCTGCTCATTCCGGAAGCAGCTTCAAAAGACTGGGTTCCCTGTAATCCGGAATATCTCATCAAGGCCGTAGCGGACAAACATGCAGAGTGGAGCAGCTACGCCGGCACCGTCCGGATGCTCAAATGGTGGGCATCCGAGCAGGACATCAAGATCAAATCACTGGTCATGGAGGTACTCGCCCTTCACTTCCTTCCGACAAGCCACACCCGACCAGTTGCCATCAAGCAGTTCTTCGTCAGTGCCCTGTACGCCATTGAGGGCGGCTACGAAATCGTTGACCCAGCTGGGATCTGCGGTCCCATCCAGTCAGATCTTGACTACGAGGAATTTGCGGAGTGCCTGCGGGCAGCGCGGGATGCAGCAATCCGCGCGTTCCAGGCACAAAACAACAACAACACCGCCGCCGCCGTTCAACACTGGGGGGAAGTCTTCGGAGACGACTTCCCCAAGCCTCCTGCTACCGGAAAGCCGCTTCCGGCCGTGGCTCCCGCCCTGCCTCGGACAGTGAAGGATACCCCTCAAGGATGACCAAGCTTCAAGCCGCGGACCCGATCTTTTGGCAAGATGCCGAGCCCGCCCGGCTGCAACGCGACCGCAAGGAAGTTGCTGAGTTCGCTCCCCATTTGCTGTACCAGGAGCCGGATGCATCGGACGGTGGGGAGCACATTCATGGCGGGTGGTTCGGGGAGCTGCCACTATGGCCGTTCGAAAGGCCCGAGCCGGAGGGCGTGAAGGAGCTGATCGGCACCAGCGGGCTAACGGTAGCGGTCATGTACTCCGCCGCCCATCCCATGGTCCCCCCGACTATATTCCCCGTCAGCGTCGAACCGACGCCCGAGGAAGAGACGCAATCGGCGTGGCATGTGGCACCAGGCGGTTCACTGTGCCTGCTCCAAAGCGACGGTGGTTGGCACCCCGAAGCCAGCATTACGGAATTGCTTGCCAAAGCCGCAGGCTGGCACGTCGAGTATGCCTTGATGAAACGCGGGGAGATCCAAGAAATGTCCGTGCGGGGCATCGTGATCGACTCGTCTTTCGATCACCTTGTTACCAAATACGGGCACGGTGGCCACGAGGTCCCGGAACCTCCTATGATTGAGGACTCTATTGTCAGAGACTGACCCATTCATAGTCCTCACACAGGACGCGGCAGCGAAGATCTCCAAGGCAAAGGGCACGTCCGGTCGGATTCGGATGCGCTTTGTTCCTTCCGAGGGCATGTACATCATCAGCGCAATTACGTCTTCCGCTGGGACGACACTTCCGGTGGACATTCCTGCAGAATACCGATCGCTGAACTGGGATGGTGAACGCTGCGACGGACAGTGGATGAGGAAACCACAGGACGGAATCAATGTTCTCCACCGGTACTACATCAATCGGACCAGCGGGACTTTGGACTACGACGGTTTCCGGAAGATGGTTCCAGGCATCTCCGATCCTGGCAATTATTCGCGCCTGCTGATCACACACGATCCGGATCTTTCCCCGGAGGCCGTCCAAGCTGGGGTCCACGAATACGCCGGGTGGAACGTGACACGGAACGGCGTCAGGCCCCTTCACATTGAAGTCGAGCCCAAGGTTGTGGGTCTCCAACAGCTTGCCGATCAATGGCCCATTGAACAGCTCTCGGCCAACTCCGTCATGGTCGTTGGGTGCGGCAGCATTGGCAGCGCAACGGCGGAAGCCCTGGCGGGCTACGGAGTAGGCCGTGTCCTCCTTATCGACCCTGACCGCTTCCTGTGGCACAACATGCTCCGACACACCTTGGGGCCCGAAAGCGTCGGCAGGCGCAAAGTGCACGCATTACGGGACCACCTGAAGTCCCAATGGCCCTTGCAAGACATAGAAGCACTTCCCCTTGACGTCGTCAGCCAAGCTCACCTGGTGCGCCCATTGATGGAGGACGTAAATCTGGTGATCTGTGCTGCCGATGGAATAGCTCCCCGTCGGGTAGTCAGTCACCTCGCCCGCCGAGCTGGAAAGCCGGCCATCCTGGCATGCGTCCTCGACAACGGGTCCATCGGCGAACTACTGCGACTTCGTCCTACGCCCCGGTTTGGGTGCCTTTTGTGCTTCCGTGCGCACCTCGATGCGTCTGGTGCCATGGACGCCGAGGCCGATCAGGAACTGGACTATGGCACGGGCCGGGTACACCAGCCCATGACCGCCGTGCCACCGGACTTGCGCCTTATGGGCACACTTGCGGCCAAGGCGGCCGTTGCCACGCTGCTTGAGTCCTTGCACGGAGACCACACCCAGGCCCTTCCTGGCGAACACGCTGTGATCGGATTAAGGCCTGACGGCGACCTTGCCCCGCCGTTTGACGCCAAAGCCGCGGCTGGGATCAGCTGGGCGTCCATCCCGCAGCCCAGGGAAAACTGTCCAACCTGTGGTGCGGCGTGAGCAACCCGGTTCAAAGGCCCGACGTCCGGATCATCCCGAAGGCGCTGATGATGATAGGGGAGGAGGCCATCCGTTCCCGCGACGGGCTGGAAACCGGGGGTATTCTGCTCGGCACCGACGACGGTCAGGAGATTGTCATCCGTCATGCGGGTGGCCCCGGCCCAAAAGCCCGTCGCGAATTCCACCGCTTCCTTCGCGACTTATCCCATGCCCAGCAGTTGGCCGAGCTGGCATGGAGGGAAGACCAAAGCCAATGGATAGGTGAATGGCACACTCACCCATCGGGTGACGTCACTCCGAGCAACTATGACCTCGAAGCCTACGCCCAACACCTGCATGACCCCGAACTGGGCTTCAAACGTTTCCTCACCATCATCGTCGGGATTACTCGGACGGATGAAATCACGGCGGTTGCGTGGATCGTTGACCAGGAAACCGCCCTTCCTGTACCCGTAGCCGTTGGTGATGACCGCGAAGGCACCCCAGCACCTCAATCCCCAGCCGACAAGGATAGGAAGTAACTTGGCCGACCTCATCGCCACTCATGACCCGGCAGACCCCATCTTCATTTCCTACAGGCAATCAGATGGAACCGAAATCTGCGCAGAACTGGCCTGGCTATTGCGGGCAGGGGGAATACCCGTTTGGCGGGATAAAGACGACCTCCCTCCTGGCGACACGGAAGAACGCCTACGGCAAGCAATCGCAGACGGCATCTCCGGGGGTGTGCTGGTCACAACACCTGAGGTAGCAAAGAGCAAGGTCGTCAAAAGCATCGAAGCACCCCTGCTATTCCGATCACATAAAGCACATCCGAGCTTCGCTTTGGGCATTGCCAATGCGGTGGAAAAAGAACCCGGAAAGCTCGACTACTCGGCACCCGAGCGATTGCTCGGCATGGGCGAAAAGACCCTGAGCGGTGTCGACCAGCACCCCACACACCGCGACGGGTTACGGACTGTGGTTCAAAAGATGCTGTGGCACCGCCTGGCCAACCACCGGGAAACCGTTGCCTTGAACGACGGAACTTTCAGGCTGTCACTCCAGACCCGCAATGCGGCCCAGGTGTATGACCGCACAGGAAGCCAGTTGGATATCCGCGTCCGGCCATCTGATCATGAGCGTCTTCCCAGCCGCGAAGGTCTAATTGACCTGAAAGACACCATCACATTCCTCCCGGACGGCGTCACCCGAACCGGCGCCCGCCGTGTACAAGTCCAGGGTGGCGCCCACTTATCGGTTGCCTTCGCCGTAGGCGCAGCCCTGCCTTCGTCCCGCATCGGTCACATGGAAGTCTTCGATCAGCAGGGGAATGTTTGGGCCAGTGATAGTGAAGCCCAATTCAGCACCACCCCGCTTGTGAATATCAGCGATTCAGCCACGGATGCATCGGCAAGCAAACCCGGACGGCCAGCCGTTGCAGCGTATATCGATCTCAAAAACGACAGAAGCAACACGGCGTTCGAGAAATTCATTGAAGACCACGACGGAACCCTAAAGTCGTGGATCCATCTCGCGAGTATCACCGGTGAACTTCTAGATCCGGCGACTGCCGGCCGTATTGCAGCAGAAGTCGCCGCTCACGTTAGGGAGCTCTCGAACAAGAACGGAAACGCCGAGGTCCACCTCCTTCTGCGCTGCCCGTTCCCCCTTGCGGTCCTGATCGGACGCCTGACGAACACTCTCCGATGTGTGCTCTACGAATGGGATGATTCCGAGCCTACGACCGGCGATGATTATCGGCCAAGTTACCGGGCTACCCTCCGGGTGCGGGCCGGCGCCCGTGATGGGGTCGTCGAGGACGTGCTCCTGGTCGCTGCAGACGCTGTCTAACCGGACCTTCAGCGCCCGGCGGTGGCGCGGTCGCAGGTGTCAATCTTCCAATGGAAAGGAAAGGCATCTGATAAACTGAATATGGCGGAGTTTGTTCATACATACTAACAACCTGACATAATCACAATTATCGGCGTTTAAACCACGGGAGTGGAAGTAGCTGGAGAACTTCCGTGCCCGCATCTGATACCGGTAGAGTCCTTGACGCCGAATGGTCCCAGCGAAAGACCCATGCTGATTGGACCTTCGAGTGCACTCGAAGGTCTACGCTGGACAGCGTGCGAATTTCAGAGCTGGCAGCAGCGTCGGGGGTCCCTGCGACGACGCTGCGCTATTACGAATCGGTAGGGCTGGTCACAGCGAAGCGGGGCACTAACGGGTACCGCGACTACGACGACGATGCCCTCGGCCAGCTGTCGTTCATCGAGGCCGCCAAACAGCTGGACATGTCTCTGCCTGAAATTGTCGAGCTTCTGACCCTCATCGGGGGTGAGAGTTGCACGCAGGTGCGCGAGGTTCTTCATCCCAAGCTGCGGCAGCGGCTGCTCGAGGTCGACAAACGCCTGGCGAACCTGCATCTGCTGCGTGACCGGCTCGATGCGGCAGTAACAAGGGTTGGCGTGTGTCCGGACAGCGGACGATCCTGCCGCTCCGAATGCGCACTCCTCGGCACCCGGCAGGACACCTGCATCACCGCGGAAACTATCCCGCAGCCAACAGAAAACGAAGGAACACGGTGACCATGCACCGCATTATCGGATGGTGGGACGATCACCAGGTCCTGATGTACGTGGCCGCGATCCTGGCCGGAGCAGCGGTCGGTTTGGCTGCACCGCAGCTCGCGCCAGCCCTGGAGCATTCCATCGAACCGGTGCTGATCCTGCTGCTGTTCGCCACGTTCCTCGCCGTCCCCCTTATCGAGGTCGGCAATGCATTCCGCGACATCCGCTTCCTGGGCACGGTGCTCGTCGCGAACTTCATCATCATCCCCGCCGTCGTGTTCGGGCTTTCCCGCTTCGTCGCGGACGACCGCGGGCTGATGGTCGGCGTCCTGCTGGTACTGCTGACTCCCTGCATCGACTACGTCATCGTGTTCAGCGGGATCGCGGGCGGCGCCAGCGCCCGCCTGCTCGCCGCGACCCCGCTGCTGATGTTGGTGCAGATCCTCCTGCTCCCGGTTTACCTGTTCCTCTTCGCCGGCAGTGACGTCCTCAACGTGATCAACGCCGGCCCGTTCCTCGAGGCCTTCCTCCTGCTGATCGTGCTGCCCCTGGCCTCGGCCGCCGTCGTGCAGGGCATCGCCCGCCGGCACCGCGCAGGTCAAGCGATAGAAAAGACCATGGCCGGTGCCATGGTGCCCCTGATGATGGTCACCCTCGCGGTCGTCATCGGATCCCAGGTCGCCGCAGTAGGCTCCCAGGTCCTCAATCTCACCCGCGTTATCCCCCTCTATGTGGCCTTCGTCGTCATCGCCGTCATCATCGGAAGAGTCGCAGGACGGACCGCCCGCCTCGACGTCCCGGGGACCCGGGCCGCCATGTTCTCGGCGACCACCCGCAACTCCCTTGTCGTCCTCCCGCTGGCCCTGGCCCTGCCGCCGGCACTGAGCATCGCCCCGCTGGCCGTCGTCACCCAGACACTCGTCGAACTGGTCGCCATGGTCATCCTGGTACGCATCGTTCCGTTCATCGTCCCCGAGCCTGAGTCACACCATCTGACCAGCGCAAGTTCGCCCCAAGGGGCGGGCACGAGCAGTTGAAAAATTGAACATACCCCTCCCGTCTTTGGCCCGGGCGCATGTTTTATAACCCATCCCTCGCGAATCTGTAGGGTTCCGGGAAGCCCTCACGCCTTTTGTGTTCCCGTTCAGCCAGTAGCGTTTCGTCCACGGTGTACGGCGAATGCGGTGAGCGCTGCAAGGCCGGTGGCTGCCGCCATGGCGTAGGCCATGGCCGTATAGCTGCCAAGCCAGGCGGCTATGACCGGGCCGATGGCCGGGGCGAGGGCTGTGACGACGGTCAGGGGCGCGGCGAAGATGCCTTGCAGGGTGCCGATGCTGCTGGTTCCCCACCGGTCGGCGACGATGGTGGCCTGCAGCAGGGTCTGGCAGCCACGGACGGCTCCGGCAAGCATGCCGGTGCCGATGAGCAGGGGCACAGGGCCGGGCAGGAGTGCGAGCAGAAGGCTGGCGCCGGTGGCGGTTCCGGTGATGACCAGGATGCGCGCATGAGCGGGGATTGCGGCGAAGAGCAGCCGCCCGGCCACCTGGCCTGCTCCGACGAGTCCGAGGCCGAGTGCGGCCAGAGCGTAATCGGCTCCTTTTTCCATCAGCAGGGGGATGATGTTCAGCGTCACGGTGTAGAGGCCGAGGCAGAGCAGGACCATGAGTGCCTGCAGGCCGAGGAATTCGGCGCTGCGCCGGATGGAGCGCACACCTGCCCGGTCCTCGGCGGCGTGCGTTCCGGGCAATGTGTGCGTCCAGGTCCGGTTCAGATAGCGGGCGTGCAGCGGTATCGTCACCGAGGCCAGGACGGCGGCGAGGACAAGGAAGGCGCCCCGCCAGCCCAACGCGGCGCACAGGGCCGCCGTGAGCGGGGCGAAAATCGTGGACGCAAAACCGGCCACGAGGGTCAGGACCGTCAACGGCCGCACCCGGGAGGGGCCATACCAGCGGCTGATCACGGTGAACGCCGGCTGGTACAGCACCGCGGCCTGCGCGGTTCCGGCCAGCAGCCATGCGGCCGCGAACACGGACAGGTTCGGCGCGGCACTGACCGTGGCCAGGCCGAGGACACCAATGAAGGATCCACCGATCATCAGGTTGCGGGGGCCCGTCCTGTCCAGGAGCCGGCCAACGGCGATCCCGGCGACCGCGGATACGACCAGGCCGGCGGAAAAGGCCCCCGTGACCAGGGCCGGGTCCCAGCCGGTGTCCTCGCTGATCGGCCGGACGGCGGTGAGCAGCGCGTAGTAGAGCACGCCCCATGCGGTGGTCTGGGTGATGCACAGCGCGGCGAGGCCGCCGCGTGGTGCACCCTCCGCGACCAGTATCCGGGATACCGCAGGGGCGCGCATGGTTACTTCCCGCTGAGCTCCGCGTGCAGCTTCTGGACGCGGGCCTTGATGTCGTCCCGGACCAGGCGCATGCGTTCCATGCCTTCGATGCCGCGCTCGGAAGGTTCGTCCGTTTCCCAGACCTCGAAACGGACACCTTCGCGCGGTTCAAGCTTCGCTTCGGTGCCCAGGACGACGACGGCATCCACCGTGTTCAGGACCTCGTCGGTCACCGGTTTCGGGTATTCGCCGGTGACGTCGATGCCCAGTTCGGTCAGGGACTCCACGGCCTGCGGGTTCAGGTCCTTGGCCGGCTTGGTGCCGGCGGAATAGACGGTGACGGCGTCTCCTGCGAGGTCGCGCATGAGGCCTGCGGCGAGCTGGGATTTGCCGCCGTTCTTGCTGCACACGAACAGGACAGCAGGGTGTTTCTGGGTCATGAGGGCGTTGTTTCCTTTGTGAGTGAGTTGACCAGGGTTTTGACCCGATCGTGGATCTGGTCGCGGATCTCCCGGACCGTGGCGAGGGGCTGGTCGGCCGGGTCCGGCAGGTCCCAGTCCTCGTAGCGTTTGCCGGGGTAGATCGGGCAGGAGTCGCCGCAGCCCATGGTGATGACGACGTCGGAGGCGCGCACGACGTCATCAGTGAGCGGTTTGGGGTACTTCTGTGACAGGTCCAGGCCCATCTCGGTCATGACTGCCACGACGGCGGGATCGAGTTCGGCGGCGGGCAGGGAGCCTGCTGAACGGACGTGGATCCTGCCCTTGGCTTCGACGGTGAGCAGGGCGGCGGCCATCTGGGAACGGCCCGCGTTCTGCACGCAGACGAACAGGACTTCGGGCACCTCGGAGGCGATTGCTCCCTTGGACTTGGCCAAGGCGGCCAGCCTGTCGCTGGCGAAGTGCTCGGTGGTGGCGGGCAGGTAGGTGGTGATTTTCGCCGTCCGGGCCAGGGCCGTGTACGACTCAAAGACGTAGCGTTCGACGGTTTCGGCGGCGAAGATCCCGGCGAACCTTTCGCCGAGGCGGGCGCTGATCCGGTGCAGGACCTCGGTGTTGTCCTGCAGGCCCAGGCTGGTTTCACGGTTCTCGGTCATGGCAGCACTCCAATTGTTGGGTTTACTGTCGGTCAGTTGCTGCCGGAGCGGCCGTGCGTCAGCCCGGTGGGGAAGCCGACCAGCACCGGTTCGGGCGCGGCGCAGCACCCGGACTCAGCCGAGCCGGAGGCGGCGGCCTCTCCAGCGGCCGGGGCGGGAACGTCGCAGCTGGTCCCGGCGTCGGTGGAGCAGACGCCGGTTTCGGGGAGTTCCAGGTGCACGGTGTCCGCGGCTTCGCGGTCTCCGGCGAGGGCTGCCGCGACCGAGCGGACCTGCTCGTAGCCGGTGGCCAGCAGGAAGGTCGGTGCCCGGCCATAGGACTTCATCCCAACAATGTAGAAGTCTGTCTCCGGGTGGGCGAGGAGTTTCGCGCCGTGCGGCGGGACGGTGCCGCAGGAGTGCAATTCGGGGTCGATCAGGGGACCGAGTTGCACCGGCGCTTCGACGGCGGGGTCCAGATTGAGCCGCAGTTCGCGGAGGATGTCCAGGTCCGGGCGGAACCCGGTGCAGGGCACGATCACATCGGCCTCCAGCGTGCGGCCGTCGACCGCTTCGACGGTCACGCCGGAGTCCAGTGCTTTCAGGGCGGCGATGCCGAAGCCGGTGTGCAGTTCGATTTTGCCGGCCTCGACGAGGCGCCGGAGCCGGCCCCCGAGCTGGCCGCGGGCGGGCAGCCCGTCGGCGTCCCCGCCGCCATAAACCTTGGCTGCGGAGTCGCCGCGGAGGGCCCAAAGGATGCGGGTGTCCGGGGCGTCTTTGGCGAGGTCGGCGAGGTTGATCAGGGTGTTGGCCGCGGAGTGTCCGGCGCCGACCACGAGCACGCGGCGGCCGGCGAAGCTGGCGCGGTCCCTGCCGGTGACGTCGGGCAGCGGTGAAGAGATTCGGGCCACTGCGGCGTCTTCGCCGATGGCAGGCAGGCCGGAGGTGCCCAGCGGGTTCCGGGTGGACCAGGTGCCGGAGGCGTCGATGACCGCTGCGACGGTGTGGTCGCGGGTTTCGCCGTCCGTGTGTTCGACGCGGACCACGAAGGGGGTGGCGCGGCCCTTGATGTGGGTCTTGTCCAGGCCTGCACGGGTGACGGCGATGACGCGGGCGCCGGTCTGCAGCCGTGAACTGATGGCCGGGAGCTCGGCCAGCGGTGTGAGGTAGTTGTCGATGAGTTCGCCGCCGTAGGGCAGGGCGGTGGGGCGTGGTGGTTCCCAATCCGAGGCTTCGAGGAGGCGGACGGCGGCGGCGTCGATGTTGAACCGCCAGGGTGAGAACAGCCGGATGTGGCGCCACTGCTCGATGGCGGCGCCCGCCGAGGTCCCGGCTTCGAGGATCAGCGGTTCGAGGCCGCGTTCGAGCAGGTGGGCTGCGGCGGCCAGGCCCACGGGGCCGGCGCCGATCACGGCGACGGGAAGGTTCTTCGCTGACTCCATGGTGTCCTCTTTCATCCGTAGTTGTGGTGCGGTTGTGGTTGGTGGGCCCTGCCGGCCGGTGTGGGGCCGGCAGGTGCCCGGGGCGGGGTCAGCAGCAGTCCTGATCGTCGTCGCAGCAACCGGAGTCGCCGCAGCATCCGTTCGTCATTCAGCTCACCCCCTCCCCTGTTCCGGGTCTAGGCGTGGATAGGTTCTTCCACCAGCGCGGTGGCGATGCTGTCCGCGTCCTCCAACGCGGCCAGGTAGCGTTCGGCGTCCAGGGCCGCGGCGCAGCCCGTGCCGGCGGCGGTGATGGCCTGGCGGTAGCGGTGGTCCACGGCGTCCCCGCAGGCGAACACGCCGGAGAGGTTGGTGACCGTGGTGGGCGCGTCGACCTTGATGTAGCCCTCGGCGTCGAGCTCCACCTGCCCGGCCACGAGCTCCGTGCGCGGAACGTGGCCGATGGCCACGAAGATCCCGGTGGCCGCCTGCTGGCGGGTCTCCCCGGTGCGGGTGTCGGTGAGCGTGACGCCGGTGACCTTGCCGTCGCCGTGGATCGCGGTGATGGCGGAGTCCCAGGCGAAGCTGATCTTCGGGTTGTCCTTGGCCCGCTGGGCCATGATGCGGGAGGCGCGCAGCTCACCCTTACGGACGACGACGGTCACGGACTTCGCGAACCTGGTCAAGAAGGTGGCTTCCTCCATCGCGGAGTCTCCGCCGCCGACGACAATGATGTCCTGCTCCCGGAAGAAGAACCCGTCGCAGGTGGCGCACCAGGAGACGCCGTGACCGCTGAACTTCTTCTCCTCGGGCAGGCCGAGTTCCTTGTAGGCCGAGCCGGTGGCCAGGATGACCGCGGGGGCCTGGTGGGTCTCGCCGGCTCCGGTGACCACGGTCTTCAGGTGACCGGCAAGATGAACTTCGGTGACGTCGTCGAACACCACCTTGGCGCCGAATTTCTCGGCCTGTTCCTGCAGGCCGTCCATGAGCTCCGGGCCCTGGATGCCGCCCGGGAAGCCGGGGAAGTTCTCCACCTCGGTGGTGTTCATCAGCGCGCCGCCGGCCGTGACCGAGCCGGCGAGGACCAGCGGTTCCAGGCCGGCGCGGGCGGCGTAGATCGCGGCCGTGTAGCCTGCCGGGCCGGACCCGATGATGATCAGCTGTTCGTTGCTCATGCCGTGCTCCTCCAGGGGCTTCGGGCTACTTGGCGGCCGGGATCAGGGAGTCGATCAGGCCCTCAATGCGGGTCTTGATCTCATCGCGGATGGGACGGACGGACTCGACGCCCTTGCCGGCCGGGTCTTCCAGGACCCAGTCCTCGTAGCGCTTACCGGGGAAGTACGGGCACTCGTCGCCGCAGCCCATGGTGATCACGACGTCGGACTCCTTGACGGCCTCGGTGGTGAGGACCTTGGGGACCTCGGCGGACATGTCGATCCCGACCTCGGCCATGGCCTCAACGGCGGCCGGGTTGATCTTCTCAGCCGGCTGGGACCCTGCGGACCGGACCTCGATCTGGCCCTTGCCGAGGGTAGTGAGGAACGCGGCCGCCATCTGGGACCGGCCGGCGTTATGGACGCAGACGAACAGGACGGAGGACTTCTTGCCAGTTTCGGTACTCACGGGTTTTCTCCTGGAATCAGTTGGGTGATGGGTGAAACGGTCTTGGTGCGGTTGTCACGTCCGGCTCGTCCTGCATCGCCCACTGAATATTGATGTTGATCGATGTATGGAGTATCGGACGATAGATTGATGCTTGTCAATATTTACGCGAGGTCCGTTTTATCGCGGCCC
Organism: Arthrobacter sp. FW305-BF8; assembly: GCF_021789315.1. Classification (NCBI taxonomy): domain Bacteria; kingdom Bacillati; phylum Actinomycetota; class Actinomycetes; order Micrococcales; family Micrococcaceae; genus Arthrobacter; species Arthrobacter sp. FW305-BF8. Next base: position 29,702 of record NZ_CP084562.1, on the reverse strand, counting down.
GCAGGAGCGCTGGATAAGTTTGCTTGGTGTTAGGCGGCGTGCATCCTGGGCGCGAGGCCGTTGATGCGGTGGGAGATGTCGGTGAAGGCGTTCTCGAAGGCTTCCTCGGTGTTGATCCGCAGCGGATCCGGCACGGACCAGTGGACGCCGGCCAGGCCGGTCAGTTCCTCGTGCGCGTTGTCGCACACGGTCACGACGAAGTCCCCGTCCCCGGCGACCTGGTCCAGCCTCCGCGGTGACCGGTTCGCGAGCTGCAGTCCATGCCGGCGGGCAACGTCGATGGCCCCCGGCGCGATGCGCTCGGCCGGGTGCGTTCCTGCAGAGGCTGATGGGATGTCGCTGACCTGCTGCCAGAGCGCGGCGGCCAGCTGGGACCGGGCGCTGTTGCGGGTGCAGACAAACAGGACACGCCCGGCGCCATGCTCCACCCCGGGCGCGAGGCCATCGAGGGCGCCGGCGGCGAGGCGGATGTAGCTGCGGCGCCTGTCGGCTTCGGAGCGGTGGCGGGTGGCCAGGCCGGCACCCTCCAGGGTGCGCAGATGGTGGGACAGCAGGTTCGAGGGCATGCCCAGTTCGGCTTGCAGTTCCGTCGGGGAGAAGTCCCCCAGCGTCAGCAGATCGACGATGCGCAGCCGCGCAGGATCGGCTAGGGCCGCGTGCTTGGCAACCCGCGCCCGGAAAGCATCCACTGGATTAGTTTTCATTGACTCAATTTTGACTGAGTTAATTTCTTGGGTCAAGCTTGGTGCCATGACTTCCAACCAACCGCCGCTGTGGCGCCGCGCCGTCGCCGAACTTCTTGGCACCAGCCTGCTCGTGATGATCGTCGTGGGTTCGGGGATCGCCGCGCAGCAGCTCTCCCCGAACGACGTCGGCCTGCAGCTGCTGCAGAACAGCACCGCCACCGTGCTGGGTCTGACTGTGCTGATCCTCATCTTCGGCCCGGTCAGCGGGGCGCACTTCAACCCGGTAGTGTCGCTCGTCGACTGGATCTTGGGCCGGCGCAGCGGCACGGGGTTGGCCCTGCCGGAGCTGGGCGCCTATGTGGTCGCCCAGACGGTGGGCGCCATCGGCGGCAGTGTCGTGGCCAACGCCATGTTCGAGGTGGGGACCTCCATCTCCGCCAAGGACCGCGCCACCGGCGGGCATCTGCTCGGTGAAGTTGTGGCGACCGCCGGGCTCATCCTGCTGATCTTCACCCTGGCCGCCACCAAACGGGGCGTCCTCGCCGCGCCGGCGGTGGGCGCCTACATCGGGGCCGCGTACTGGTTCACGTCCTCTACGTCCTTCGCCAACCCCGCCGTGACAGTCGGCCGCATCTTCAGCGACACCTTCGCCGGCATCGCGCCGGGCTCCGTGCCCGGGTTCGTCGTCGCCCAGCTCATCGGGGCGGCAGCAGGCCTGGGGCTCCTCATCCTCCTGTTCCCCTCGGCAGGCCGCGCCGCTGACGACGTTGTGCTCCCCCACGAAGCCGGGAAGGCCGGCTCCTAGACTGTCGACGCAGCGACTCGACCCGACACAGCTCCGTACATTGATGAATGTCGATATTGGCGCATAATGGGTACATGAAGTTGCTGCCCGTTCTTGAGCCCGTCACGGATGAAGCCTGCTGCGCGCCAGCGGGCGCGCCCACCCTCGGCGCCGAGGAAGCGAAGCAACAGGCCCTGGTCTTCAAGGCACTGGCCGACCCGAACCGGCTCAGGCTGCTCTCCATCATCAAGGCCGCCTCCTCCGGCGCGACCTGCGTGTGTGACCTGACCGACCCGCTGGACCTGAGCCAGCCCACGGTGTCCCACCACCTGAAGGTCCTCGTCGAAGCCGGTCTGCTGCACCGCGAAAAGCGCGGCACCTGGGCTTACTTCTCCCTGGCCCCGGGCGCCCTGGACGACGTCGCTAGCCTCCTCGCCAACCTATGACGCCCTTAGTCACGCTCCGGAGCATGGCCCGCTCGGACTGGCCAGCCGTCCGGCGGATCTATCAGGAGGGCATCGACACCGGTCATGCGACCTTCGAGGCAGAAGCGCCAGGCTGGGAAGCATTCAACGACTCGAGACTGCCTCGCCACCGGCTCGTGGCCGAGGATGGGGAAGGCAGGATCCTGGGCTGGGCCGCAGTCTCTCCCGTCTCCGCCCGTCCTGTCTACTCCGGCGTGGTGGAACACTCCGTCTATGTCGCGGCCCAAGCGCGAGGACTCGGCTTAGGAACAGCGCTGCTGCGGGCCCTGGCCACGTCCACAGAGAGTGACGGGATCTGGACCATCCAGGCCAGCGTCTTTCCCGAGAACGAAGCCAGCCTCAGGCTCCACCTCGCCAACGGCTACGGCGTCGTGGGACGCCGGCAGCGCATCGCCCGGATGCCCCACGGGCCCCTGACCGGTCAGTGGCGCGACACCGTCCTGATCGAACGCCGATCCCCCGTCATCTGAATAGCCGCCGGGAAATCAGCAGAATCCAGGCGTAAAGAGCGGAAGGCGCGACGTGGAACCAACAAAGGCGGAAATCCTGGCCGGCTACAGCCGTGCCAGTCACGACCTCGATGCCTGGCTGAAGAACGCCGGGGACGCGGATCTTCGCAGACGCAGCAACGGAACCCGGTGGACCAACGAGGAACTGCTCTTCCACATGGTTTTCGGCTACATGGTCGTCCGCGCCCTGCTTCCGCTGGTCCATCTCATCAGCAGGCTCCCCGAACCAGCCGGGAAGGCCTTCGCCGCCGTCCTGAATGCCGGGACACGGCCCTTCGATGTCGTGAACTACTGGGGCTCCCGCGCTGCTGCCCTCGTCTACAACAAGCGGCGAATGCGCCGCAAACTCGACAAAACCATGAGTGCAATTTCCCGCAGCCTCGAACGCGAGAGTTCCAGGTCCCTGGCAAGATCGATGCCATTCCCGGATCGGTGGGACCCGTTCTTCACCCCGGCAATGACACTCGGCGACGTCTACGCTTACCCGACACTCCACTTCGACTTCCACGCCCGGCAACTGTCCCTCAGCCATCCCCCGATGAGCCATCAAGAGCCACACTCTGACAAGCCACCGGGACACCCGGTTACATGACGAGGAGCACATGAAGATCGAATTGCTGCACATCACTGGCTGCCCCAACACGGCAAGAGCACTCGCCCAGATAGAAACTGCCCTGACCGCCCTGGGGCGCCAGGACCTCACCGTCCACTTGCGGCGCATCAAATCTCCCGCAGACACGGCAGGAACGGCCTTTTCCGGATCGCCCACGATCACCGTCGATGGAACCGACATCTTCCCCGGTGCGGCCCCAACCACTGAACTGGCATGCCGGATCTACCCCACACCAAGCGGCATGGCCGGCGTTCCGACCGTCGATCAGGTACTGGAAGCGCTGAGAAACCGTGGACTCTGACAGCGCGAACCGGTGCTCCTGTTGCGGACGGCAAATGCAGCGCCACAAACTTCACGCGCTCGGCAATGAACCCGCCTATATTTGCCGGCGATGCGCGTTGTGGATCGCCTTGCGCCCCGGACATGACTCCACGCCAGGCACCTGAATCCCCTATTTCCTAGCCTGGAGGGACTTTCAACTCGGTGTCTTGAAGCCACCCGTCTCAAAACAACTACGGGTGTGAGACATCAGGTGGTGCGTGCACAGGTGCATCTTCCGTCGGCATAGACAGTCTTTAATGTGAATTTCCGAACTCGGCTTCACCAGATGTCCAAAGCTGTTTGCATTGGCCCTGGCCAACCCGGTTTCCTCTCCACGGCTGCCGCAGTCCATGTTCACTCAAGCTGCTACAGCCTCCACTAACTGGGCGGCCTGTGGCTGCAGTTGGGAATGGAGCCACTTTGCAGCAGTGGCGGTGGGGACAGCGTGGTGCGTTCCGAGGCCGTCGACGCATCATGGCCTCTGGAACAGCCAGCCAAGGGCTATTGCTCGCCGAAATGCTACTTTTCGGTATACCTAAATTGGCGGTATCCTCGATCTATGGCTTTCCCCGATGATGAGGACCGATAATGGCTGCACAGACTCTTCAGGTACGCCCGGCTGCCGGGCGGGTCTGGTCCCGGCTGCTGCTGCTTGGTCCGGCGTTTGTCGCCGCGATCGCCTATGTGGATCCGGGGAATGTCGCCGCTAATCTGACTGCCGGCGCGAGTTACGGGTACCTGCTGGTGTGGGTGCTGGTGGTGGCCAACGCGATGGCCGTGCTCGTCCAGTACCAGTCCGCGAAACTCGGTCTCGCTACGGGTTTGAGCCTTCCGGAGATTATGGGGAAGCGCCTCGGGACCCGTCGTCGGCGGCTCTACTGGGCCCAGGCTGAGATCGTTGCCGGTGCCACGGACATGGCCGAGGTGATCGGCGGCGCCGTCGCCCTGAACCTGCTGTTCGGGCTTCCGCTGCTCGCGGGCGGAATCATCATCGGCCTGGCGTCCATGCTGCTGCTGGCTCTGCAGACAGCCCGCGGCCAAAGGTCCTTTGAATACGCCATCCTGACCCTGCTGGGCGTCATTGCTGTGGGCTTCATGTCCGGCTTGTTCGTCAACCCTCCCGATACCGGCAGCGCCCTTGGCGGGCTGCTGCCCCGGTTCGAGGGGACGGACACGGTCCTGCTGGCCGCGAGCATGCTCGGCGCAACGGTGATGCCGCACGCCATCTACCTGCACTCCGCCCTGGCCCGGGACCGGCACGGCTTCTCCCAGGACCCGGCTGTGCGCACCCGGCTGATCCGGGCCACCCGGTTTGATGTCATCGGCGCGCTGTTGCTCGCAGGCGTGGTGAACATTTCGATGCTGCTGCTGGCCGCGTCCAGCCTGCAAGGCGTCGAGGGAACGGACACGATCGCCGGCGCCCACGCTGCCGTCTCTTCCGCCCTGGGCCCGGTCATCGGCGTGGTGTTCGCGATCGGGCTGCTGGCATCCGGACTGGCCTCCACCTCGGTCGGCTGCTACGCCGGCGCGACCATCATGGGCGGCCTGCTGCAGATCCGGATCCCGCTGCTCACCCGCCGGGTGATCACCCTGATCCCCGCCCTGATCATCCTGGGCGCGGGCATCGAACCGACCCTTGCCCTGGTTCTGAGTCAGGTGCTGCTCAGCTTCGGCATCCCCTTCGCACTGATCCCGCTGATCCGGCTCACCGGCAAGCGCGAGGTCATGGGGATCCACACCGATTCCAAGGCCCTGAAGATCGCCGGCTGGACCAGTGCCGCCCTGATCGTCGGATTGAACTGTGTTCTGATCACCCTGACCCTCACCGGCCAGTCCTGACCGCACGACTCTGGCCCCTGGGTCAGTGCAGCGGGGAGGGGATCACCCACACGGCGTCTGAGGCCTGCGTTCCGAGCGTAATGTCCTGGTCCTGCCCGGTGGCGCGTACGGTCGGTCCCGGCGAGAACGTCCCCCGCTCCTCAATCACCAGCTCCGTGCCGGGTGTGAGCCCGAGACCGGCGAGGTAGCGCAGAAGCCCGGCGTCTGCATCGGAGACGCGGTAGATGGTAACCCTGTTACCCGGGCCGGCAGCAGTGAGCTGCTGGGCCTCGGCTCGATGATACGCACCGTTAGGGGACGGGATCGGGTCCCCGTGTGGGTCCCGCACCGGATGCCCGAGCAGTTCATCGATTCGGGCCAGGAACGCTTCGGAGACCGCGTGTTCGAGCACTTCGGCTTCGTGATGGATCTCGTCCCAGCCATAACCGAGGACCTGGACCAGGAAGGTTTCCAGCAGCCGGTGCCGGCGGACCATCATGACCGCCAGATCACGGCCAGCAGGGGTCAGCTCGATGCTCCCGTACCGTGCGTGTGTGACAAATCCCCGGTCGGCGAGTTTCCGCACACCCTGCGAGACGGTGGATGCGCCAAGGCCCAGGCCTCCGGCGATCCGGCCAATGGTCACATCCTCCTTCGACCACTCAGCGGCCGACCAGATGAACTTCAGATAGTCCTGGGCGGAGGGGGTCAGGTCGGACACCGGCATGAGTCTGATCGTAACAACAACCGGGGCGCTACTTCCCTCGAAGTAAGAAGGAAGGGAACAGCGCCGCCTGAAGTCCTGGTTTCGCCGCACAGCGGTGGATATCGAGCATTTTGGTCCCGCGATGACGTTATGAACGACCATGAACTGGGCCAATCATGGGGCAGTTCCTTCGCGGTGTTGTCCCGGTGGAATGCGATGGCCTCCACAGGTATCAGTAGGGCGGTAGTACTGTTGAAGCCCTCGATGGCTCAGGCCGCAGGTGACATTTTGCCTGCGAGCGGACTCGCCGGTGTGAAACGGGGCTGGCAGCGTGAGTGCCTTGAGACCGGGCACGCCAGCCGTCGCCGGCCCGTCCCTTCACCCCCAAGAATGGTGACCGGGGGCAACCTGGCTTCTCCGGTTGAGACCTTTTCCCAAGGCTGGGCTAGCAAAATGAAAACACGTCCCGCGGCAACCCCTGCCAAAAGTTGCATGACGGGTCAGGTAGCCGGCACCCGGTGGCCCACCCCCAGATAGCGGCCGGGGATGTGCCACTGGGTTGCAGGCGTGCGACGAGCCGGGCAACGGCCCCAAGAAGCGCGGCTGAGGCTTTGGGCTGATCAGTGCTCGAGTTCTGAAAAATGGCACTGCCCTTTGGCTTGCCCGCTCAGATTTGGGTGGCCGCACCGGCTACGGACTCTGCCTGTCCCTGCTGACTCCGAATGTGCCGGTCGACTACTGTCTCACAACTCTTCCGTCGAATCGCTAGGGCTCCGAGACATAGGTGCGCGTCGCTGTTGCAAACCGCCGCCATTTCACGCTGCGACTCTTCGAATCAATGCCCTGCAATCACTCCTGGAAATCCTCAGGAGCCCGGGGAAGAACGCCGTAGGGCGGGACGCTCCTTGCCCCGGTGCTGAGTAATGGCCCTCACCCCCTGGACGTGTCACTTCCGGTCGCCCGGTCCGGCGCGTTGGTGACCTGCGAGATTGCCGACCCCATCGGTTTAGCGGCGGGCTTGCCCTGGGCGTCCAGTCTGGCGAGGCGTCCTGTGTTGAGTAGAGACAGTGTTCCGAAGGCCGTGGCAAGGCCGCTGCCCTCGCCGGGCAGGCTGCGGGAGATCACGCCGTACGCCCCGCCGCCGGCCAGGAGCAGGGCTCCGCCTCCCAGGATCAGTACGAATTGCCGACGGCTCAAGCGGGGTGCCGATGCCGCTGGTGACGTGGGATTCATGATGGGCTCCATTTTTGGTTTACGAGGGCACCGTTCATCCTGGGAACTGGGGCTTATGGAAAGCTTGCGGGGCCGGTTGGTCAATATGTGGGAGGGAAGGTGGGTCCCCCCGGAAGGGCGGGATCGCAAGGTTTCCCTAGCCCGGGTCCCGCACTGTGCTGTCTGTAAGCGCTATGGGGGTGTTCTGAACGTCTGTGCCGGCGCGGTTCCGGTCCCCCTGCATACTGGAGGTCGGACATGGCAGTCGTGGATATTCACGTTAACGATGGTTTCGTTCCGATGGTGGACGGATCGCTGGTTTACCACCGGGGTTTCGGGGAGCGCCGCACCGGGGTGAGCGATCCGAAGCCGGCGCTGGCGATGAGCCCGCGCGTCATCACTGCCAACGGGCGGGTGGTGGCCAGCCGAACCTACCCCTTGGGGGCGCCGCTGCCGCCGTTGGGAAGGCCGGCGCCCCTGCGGCCGGACCCGGCGAATCCGCGGCAGTTCCTTGCCCGGCGCGGTTACTGGGCCAGCTTCTTTCCGGACCGGACGCTGATCGCCGAAACGGGCAGCCTCATCCAGATCCGTCTGCACAACAACCTTTCCCAGCCGCACGAGATCAGGTTCCACCGCGCCGGGGCGGGCGGAACCGATGTGGGCTCCGGTCCGGTCGCCCCCGGAAAAAACAAGCTTCTGGAGTTCCGGGCGCCGCTGCCCGGAACGTACCTGTTCACCGATCCGGGCAATCAGCCCGTGGAACGGACCCTGGGCCTGTACGGGGCGCTGGTGGTCGTCGACCCGCGCAACGCGTGGCGTCTGGCACCCGGCGCGGCTGAGTTCGAACGCCAGTGGCTGTGGCTCTGCCACGACGTGGACTCCAACTGGGCCCGCATCGCCTCCAGGGGACAGACAGTTGACCCGCTTGCCACACCGGCGGTGCCGGACTATTTCACCATCAACGGCTTTTCCGGCTTCCAGTCGCTGGCCGTCACCACGGATGAGGAGTTCAACCACCGGCGGCATGAAGACACGCTACCCTCAGGCCATCCCCGCGAAACCGACGTCCGGAACTTCAGCGCCTCCCCCTCGGCCGGGGCCATCCGCACAGGACACCTCATGAGAATGCTGAACGCCGGCATCGTGGACCACCAGCTGCACTACCACGGCAACCACGTCTGGACCGTGCGGGCCAACGGCATCGACTTCCCCCGGACCAACGGCAGGGTATCTCCGCAGGGTGACGTGATCCTCCAGCAGTGGGAGGACACCATCATGTTGCAGCCGCTGGAGCGCAAAGAATCGATCCTCCCGGTCCGGCGCCCGCCCGACGTGATTGACGAGGTCTGGAACGCAAGGACCGTGGACTGGACGTACCCGATGCACTGCCACGCGGAACCGTCCCAGACCGCCCGCGGCGGACTGTACCCCGGCGGGCTCATGGCCGACTGGGTGCTGGCTGCAAAGCCGGTCCCCGAACCAGGGACTCCGCCAACGGCTGCAGATCCGCATCACACGTTCCGCAGCCAGGTGGACTTCTCCTCCGACCAACCCCACGAAGGGAGCCCGGAGACCGAGTTTCCGCTACGGCCGGACGTGGCCAGGGTGTTCGACTTCTTCAACCGGAAGTTCGAGTTCCCCGACCGTTCCGAGCACGAGATGTGGAGCTTTGCGTTCGATGAACTGGGGCGCCAGATCCCCGGCCCGACCCTGCGGCTGACCGGGGCGACCTCTTCAACGGCACAGTTAAGCCGAGCAAGCGCGTGCACACCATCCACTGGCACGGCATCGAACCTGACCCCCGCAATGACGGTGTGGGCCACACCTCGTTCGAAGTGAGCGGGGAGTACACCTACCAATGGCGGCCCGACGTGGGCGAAACCGGCAACCCCAACCGCGGATCCGGGGGAACCTACTTCTACCACTGCCACGTCAACACACCGCTCCACGTCCAGATGGGCATGTTCGGGGCAATTGTTGTCGATCCCCGTCCCAGCGCCACGTCCCCCTGGCCCGCCGGCGCACGCCGCCACTCCGTGAACGGTCCCCTGTACGACATCGCCACGGAAACCCTGATCGCACCGTACTCGATCGATCCGCGCTGGCATGAACTCAATCACGCCGCCGGGCTCTCGGGCGAAGACGCGGGCCTGAACCGCTTCGAACCCAGGCATTTCTTCCTCATCGGCGGGGCGATTGCCAGCAGGCCCAGGGGTGATGACATCGTCTGGGCCATCTCCAGCATGAGGGCGAACGTGGTTCGGAACGGCAAGCACCCCACCCTCGTGCGGATGGTGAATGTGGACTACTTCCCCACGCTGACCAGAATCACGGACGCCGCGGGCAGGCCGTCGAAAATCGCCGAGCTGATCGCCCATGACGGCCGGCCTTTCTGGGCCACCCCGAACCCTGCAGGCCCGGCGGTTCAACCGTCCATGGCCGGGCAACCGCTCCTGACGGACATCATCAAGTCCGGCGCGGCCGAAAAGTTTGACTTCCTGCTCCGCCCGCCCTCACCCGGAAAATACACCATCACCATCCAGTTCCTGCACTGGATCACCTCCAAGGTCCTCGCCACCCGGACGGTTACGGTCAACGCGGCCTGAATCCAGAAGGCCCGGCTGTTTGGGCTGCACGCCGAGTCCCCGCAAAAGGGCGGCGGGCGTGTTGCATGCGGCCCCCACCCGGCCGGGTTTTCCCAAGCTTGGCGGGTTTATCTAGAGGTGTTCTGAACCCGGCAGCGCCTGATGACCTCGGCCGGGCACGGAACACCCGGACCCGGCACCGCAATCCCTGCGGCGCCGGGTCCCTTTCATGACCGCCGGCAGTGTCAGCCCGCCCGTTCGTCACGGTTGAAGCGCCGCCCTGGCGATGCGCGATACAAGGATTGCCCCGGAGAATTCACCTAGCGGCGGCAACGGGCCTCCCCACGGTGCCAGCGGGCGGGGGGTGCCGGCCCCCCCGGGCAGGGACCGCGAACCCAAGGAACCCGACGGTTTTCCCAACCCCCACGATTTGTAGTGATGCCATCAGCGTTCTCATAAGGAGACCCACATGGCACCCCCACCGCTTTTCCTGTCGGCCCAGCGCCTGACACCGCGCAAGACCACCCGCGGCGGCATCGCTGCGGCAACTGCCCTGCTGCTGGCTGCGACGGGAGCAGGAGCTTCCCTGGCCGCCACCCAGGTAACCCAGACGAACACGACCAAGCTGACCGCCGTCGGGCCCGTCAACACCGAGTATGGCTTCCCGTCCTGGTACGAGGACAGCAACAAAACCCGCGTCGAGCTCTGCCTTGACGCGGAAAACCCGCTCTGCGGCTTCCTGCCCGGAGACATCCCGGACGAGACCGCACCCATATCGTTCCCGGGCAACTTCCCGGAAGAGGCGTTCTACATGCTCGCCGGCTCGGAACTGGCCCTTCCCGGCGGAGGCCGCGCCGTCCTGGTCCTCGGCCTGGAAGCCGCCTTCGCCAACGCCGTCACCGAAGGCGACCAGGTCGTCTTCGGCCGGCAGCGCATCGTCGTCAAGGGCGGACCGGCCAACGCCACCCTGACGTTCCAGCACCCCTACGGCACCATCACCATCGACACCGACGGCGCCGGCGACGGCAAGCTCGTCGAGGACATTTCACCCGCGGCCGGCAACTTCTCCACGGCCCTGAAGAGCAACATCGGCCCGTTCCTGAAGTGGGATCCGGCCGCCGCCCCCGCAGCGCCCGAAGGCTACCTCGGAGACCCGGGCCAGGACCACACCGTTACCGGCAGCCCGTTCGGTTACAACAAGTTCTCGGTGAACGGCGGCGGCCTGGCCCTGGAAACGGACCAGTTCACCGTCCAGGGCAAGATCTCCACCAACCAGGGAGTCAGCGGCGACAGCGCCGTCCTGAACGGCACCATGATCGACGTGTTCGCCAGCAGCGGGAACGGCGCCCAGCTCCAGGTGGACGGGCAGGCCGGGGTTTTCGAAACCACCCCCATGCTCAGTGACCCCGACACCGGCAGGTACTACGCCCGGGTCCAGTTCACCGGGACCGCGCCGGCCACGGTGAAGGTCACCAACATCGGCGACAAGCCCGCCAGCAGCAGCCAGATCAGCGTCACCAAACCCAGCGGCATCCTGATCACCAAGGCCCTCTACGACGGCACGAACCTGACCGTCAGTGCCCTCTCCTCCGTCGGCTACCCCCTGACCGTAACGGGCCTGGGAACCCTCGAAGCACCGGCCACCGCAGGAGCACCGGCCGAGAAGTCCTTCGCAGTACAGGCTCCCCCGGCCACCGTCACCGTCAAGACCGCGCAGGGCGGCACAGCTTCCCTGCCCGTGACAGTCTCCGGCGGAGCAGCAAGCCCCATCGGGCTGGACCCGGTCACCCCCGCCCCGGACCCCGGCCCCGTCGTGGACACCGGCAGCGGACCCGTCCCCGGCGAAACCCAGGAAACCGCGGCAATCGCCACCGCCGCATCGTCGAGCATCACACCAGGCAGCACGGTCCAGCTCGACGGCAGCACGTCAACCGGTGCCGCCACCTACAAGTGGACCCAGCTCAGCGGACCCACCGTCACCCTCTCCAGCGACACAACCGCCAAACCCACCATCAACTTCCCCTTCTACGCCAAGACCACCGACACCACACCCCTGGCCGCCATGGCCAACGGCCCGGTCGTCATGCAGCTGATCGTCACCGACACGAACGGCATCGGCAGCGCACCGGCGACGGTGAAGCTGACAGTCCAGAAGGACACCGTTGCTGTCGCCGGTTCCCGCCACCGGCTCAGCACCGAACTGCGGGTCACGGGCACCTCAACCCTGGCCGGCAACACCGCCGTCCTGATCCCGGCCACCACCGTGGTCATCTACGACACCACCCCCGGCCGCGCCGTCACCAAAATCGGCACAGCACAGGTCGACACCCTCGGTGCCTGGTCCTACCGGGCCAAGCCCGGACCAAACCGGCAGATCACCAGCGTCCTGGTCCAGTCCAGCCGCGGCGGCACCGCAACCGGGGTGCTCGCAACCCGCTAACCCCGCCGGCACCAACCTCCGCAGGGCCCCGTCTGCACAGCAGACGGGGCCCTGCCACGTCCGGGAAACTACCAGCAGGGTCGCCAGGCATGATGTGTCCTGCGCGCTGGCGGCCGCGCACCGGGCGCGTTCTGGAGTCTCTTGCCTGGTCGTGCCATGGCAACCCCAGCGGCTCTTCCGCCCCGTCCCATCCAAGAACCAGGCGCAGGGCCGGGAGGCGCCGGCGGTCACGGACCAGGGCGGCGGAGTGATGACGCCGTGCTGTGAGCAGGACTGGTGGCCCGGGGCCGCCCCGCCGCCCCGAGACCGGCCAGTGGCACTGCCGCGGGAGCCGGATACGGTACCAGCGCCGAACCGTGCCCGGGCGGGTCGGTGGCCATAACGTGGTTGCGGCGCCGGTGAAGGGACCGGACCAGCGGCGGGGCAGCATCGCTCCGGTCCGGGCCCTGGGCGCGTCCCGGGGGCGGAGGCCCCTGGAGCGAGGTGGCCTAAGCGAGAAGGATCGCATTGGAAAGCGTGAGTCTCCCCCGGGGGTACACTGTTGGCTCCCGGGGGTACAACTGTTGGACAGCCAGAGGCTCAGGTCCCGGCCATATCTTCCGGGGCCTGAGCCTCTTAACGGCATCCACGCCGCCTGCTTCATGGGGCCCTGGGTTAGGGCGCCATCGCTTTTAGTCGGTCCGCACGCTCCGGGTCGCTGTTCCGCCAAGGCTCGAGTCGGCCTTTACTACCGTGACTTGTCTGGCTGGTCCCGGTTTGGTGGTCAGTGTCCAGGTCCCCAGGGAGTTGGCCTTCACTGTGCCCAATCGGGTTGCGGCCCGGCCCGGGGTGACGTCGTACAGCACCACGGTGGCCGAGGTTGCTGCCGCTGAGCCGGGGAACGTGGAGGTTCCGCTGAACGACATGTCCTTCTTCAGCCGGTGCCGGGCGGTGGTAATGGTCACGACGTCCTGCTGTGCCGTCGGCGGCGCTGGTGCTGGAGCCGGGGGCGTTTCTACCGGCGCCGGCGGCGGGGTGCTTGTCTGAGGCGAGGCCGTCTCCGGGGATTGCGTGCCTTCCGTTGAACCGCTGCCCCCGCCCGTTTCGGTGGTCTCCGGGGCCGGAGCGGGCGCCGGAGCGGCCTGGCCGATTGGATGCGGCTTTGCGGCCTCAATGGGATCGTTGGGGTCCGGGTCGTTCGTGTCGATGCCAACGCTGAACTGGGACATCATGGAGTGGTCTTCATGGGGAAGGTTGTGGCAGTGGATCATGTAGCGGCCCCGGTGGTGTTCAAACTTCATCACCAGCCGGACCGTCTCGCCCTCCCCGACATAGACCACGTCCTTGGGTCCCCGTTCATGGGGGAAGGGTGCTTTCCCGTTCCGGCTGAGGATCTGGAAGTCCACGAGGTGGATGTGGACCGGGTGGAACCATCCGCCCGAGCTGTTTTCGATTTCCCAGATTTCCACGTCGTTCAGGCCAGGGTTGGCGAGGACTTTCCTGAAGCCACTCTCGATCACTTCCTCCCAGGTCATTCCGCCAATGGTCCAGGTCTCATTGTCGTGCTTCACGCGCATCCGTCGGGTTTTGACCGACTGGGACGGCGTCAGCCTCATCGTCGCGCTGGAGGCCAGCAGGGTCGGCAGCACCCTGGCGCCGGGACCCGAGGTGTCGACCGGTTCGTCTGTCACATCGAATGCCATGACCCTGTTCGTGAAGTCGTAGTCCACGTTGTTCTGATTGGACAGGTTGCGCAGTTCCACGCGCTTTCCCGCCGGATACTTCGAAAAGTCGATCAGGACTTCGTAGCGCTCGGCGCTGCCGTGCCGCCACGAGGCCACCTGCTGCGCGGCCGGCATCAGGCCTCCGTCGGTGGCGACCACCGTTACCGGATCCCCGGTGCTCAAGGAGAAACGGTAGGAGCGGGAAATGGAGGCGTTCAGGATACGGAAGCGGTAAATCCTCCGCTGGACCTTCATCACCGGCCACGGAGTGCCGTTGACCAGGACAACATCGCCCCACAAACCGGAGTTTGTGTTGTCGTTGTAACCGAGGGAGCCGTTGGCCGCGAACATGGCGTCGGATACCGTGAGCGGTACGTCGAACTTGCCCTGCGGCAGGAGGCTGCCTTCCACCGGGTCGTGCAGGTGGTATTGGGCGGCCAGCCCGGAGTACACGCTCTGCGCCGTGTAGTGGACAGCATGGTCGTGGTACCAGAGGGTCCTGGCCGGCTGGAAGTTGGGGTACTCGTAGTCCTTGCAGAGGCCGAGGCCGGTCACATCGTTCGCGTAGCCATCGAACTGCGGCAGCGACGCGGACCCGTGCAGGTGCGTGGACGTGTCAAGCCGGTACCCCCATTGCGGGTGGAACAGCGGCAGCACGTTGTCCATCTGCAGGGAAATGCGGTCCCCCTGGTTCACCTTGATCGTCGGTCCCGGGAATGTCCCGTTGTAGCCGAGGATCGGTGTGCTCAGCCCGGGAACGATGCTGGCCAGGGCCGCTTTTTGCTCGATTTCATAAAAGTGTGTCCTCCGGCCGTCTGCGTCCACGGCGGTGCTCTTGGGCTTGAGTACCTCAGGAATGGTCAGTGCCCGCTGATAGGGCTTGGGCATGTTGCGGGACGCCAGCTGGCTCGCCGACTTGGCACTCACCGAGGCCAACGGCACGGCCAACCCGAAGGCGCCGATGATACCGACTCCACCTATCTGCAATGCCTGACGGCGAGAAACTGACACGACTGCCCCCGGTTGTGAAGGTCCAATGCTGTTAGGTGAAGGGTGCACCGCTTCCCCTGCGAAAACCTTGAAGAGAGGCAGGGGCAGTGGCCGCCTTTTCAGGGGAGCCCCCTCATTGGAAACCCGCGAACAATGGCCTGCCGGACCGGTCAGGCAGTTATCAGCACCTCCGCGGCCGGACTCGGGCGGGAGCCGAATTCAGCACCCTGCGCCGAGCAGCTGGAACGGCCTGCACATGTGCCGGTACATCTCACCGGGCGGGCGCGCTGTCATCCACGGCGGGAAGCGGCTGTCGCAGTTGTGCCGTGTCAAGGTGCGTGCCAAGGAGCGTCATCAACCGCGGGCAGCTTGGGATCCCGCCTGTTCCGGGAACGGCCTTTGACGGTGGCGGCGAGCCGAACCGGTAAGCCACCGTGGTGGTGATGGTGATTTGGGGGCACTAGTCGTCGTCGTCGGTGTCTTCGGCAAGTTCGCCCTCCCAGGCTTCTTTGCCCTCCCACAGGGCGAATGCGGCGATGATGAAGCCTGCCACCGGGTCCAGCCACACCGCTCCGGTCAGCATGTATAACCCCACGCCCAGGAGCGTGGAGACACTCAGCAGCACGCAGATTTTGGTTTCCGCGGCGTCGGCCAGGATCAGGTTGTCCTGCAGCCTGGTTCCGACGCGTTTCTTCATTACTGCGAGGAACGGCATGACAATCAGGGACAGCACCAGGATGCCGATGCTGACCGGGGAACTCGCCGGCGCTTCACCCTCGACCAGGCTCTTGATGCCTTCGTAGCTGACGTAGGCGGCGAGGATGAAGAAGGTGACCGCGACCAGCCTGAGCGCGATGCGTTCTCTGCGCTCGTCCGCTTCGCCGTGCCGGAGCCGGGCGGTGAGCCGAATTCCGACCAGAACTGCGGCGATGGATTCAATGCCCGAGTCGATGCCGAAGCCGATCACGGAGACCAGCCCGGCCAGAAGGCCGGCCGTCACGGCGATGATGCCTTCGATGACGTTATATACGACCGTGAACTGGGCCAGCCGCAGACCCTTGCGGGTGAGCCGCTCGGCCTGTTCGGGGGTGAGAGTTGCTGGAGCGTCCATGACATGCCTCCACTTCGTCTGCCCGGTGATCGGCCCACCGCACCGATCACCCATCCCGATTCCCAAGGCGGTGGTCCCCGTCAACCATCAACTCCAGCCGGGGTCCTGCCATGCTCCGCGCCTTCAATGACGGCTTCTTACATCTCGTCCGGCACGTTCAGATCCGGTGCCCTCTCATTAACTGCCCCAAAAGCGTCTTAACTGCACCGGTTCGCCCTGCCCGCTCTTCTCCGTGGTCCCGTGCCCGTGCTGGTCTGTTATCGGCGCACTGGCGGGCGGGGGTCCAGGATGAAGCCGCTCTTGGGGAGGGCGGGCATGTTGGAGAGGCTGAAGTTGAGGTCTTGGGCGGGTACCTGGAGGTCAGGCGCGGCAGCGAGCGACTGGATGGCCCGTTTGATCAGGTCCACCGTAATGTCTTCCCCCGGGCATCGGTGGCCGGTGAAGTGGTCTCCGGCTCCCTGCGGGATCAGGGTGTGGGCATCGGGCTGCCAGTCGCGGAAGCGGTCCGGGTTGAAGCTTTCCGGGTCTTCCCAGCTTCGTGGATCGTGGTTGGTGCCGTAGAGGTCCAGAAGAACCCAGTCCCCGGGCTTGAAGGCATGCCCGGCCCATTCCAGGTGCCTGGTCGCTGTGCCTCCGACGAAGGGGAAGAACGGGTAGTACCGGCGGACTTCCTGGGCGAAACGGTGAAGGTCGGCGTCGTCGCTGCCGCAGAGTTTGTCTTTCCACTGCCGGTGCTGCGCGAGGGCGAGGGCGGCGAAGACGATGAAGTTGCTGACCGCCACGACCGGTCGCAGCAGGTTCAGCAGTTCCACCGCGGCCGTGTCAGCAGGCAGTTCCTTCCCGGTGTTGTCCCGATGGAATGCGATGGCCTCCACCGGGTTTGCCGGTATCTGATCCGCTCCCGACGATGACCGGGCTGCCTGGATGGCGTTCGCGGCCCACTTCTCAGTTGAACGCCGCCGCCCGCGGGCATACCAGTTCATGGGCCCGAACGTTCCGGCATGGTCGATCATCAGGCCCAGCTCCCTGCTGCGCCTGCGAACGGTGGCGGGATCGGTGGGAAGACCGGCCCAGCTGCAGGCGGCGGCGGTGAGGATCCGCCGTACCTCGCTGTGCAGGGCAAAACGGTGGTCCGGTGGCAGGCCGCGGTGTGGGTCGTGCCATGCAGCGTCAAAAGCCGCCCCGAGTCGTTGGACTGAATCGCGGTTGCCCACTTCCAGGAACAGTTGCTTGCGGCGGTGATGCTCTGCCCCTTCAAGGGCTGGACGCTTTTGGCATCCTGCAGCAGGTGCTTGGCCGACCGCGGAAGAGCCCCTGTGCGGCTGAACCGTCCCCCGCCATAGAAGAATTCCGCCGCCGCAGCTCCCCTGATGCACACGACGGGACGAAGCATCAGACGGGTCTGGAAGAGGTCCGTGCCGGCCTCGTCGTAGCGGGCCGAGATGAAGGTGTATCCCTCGCGCAGCAGGGCCAGCGAGCTGTCAGGCAACCGTGCAGTCACTCGTATCTCCCCTTGGTGCATGCCAGTGGCGTTGTTCCCGAGTCTAGGGCAGAGGCTACGGGGCCGGAAGCGTGCGGCTGAAGGCCCTGAGCGGCCCGCAGGACTGTCCCCGTCACCGTTCAGGACTCGTTGAGCGCGCTGGTGATCAGGGCCTTGAGGGTACTTTTTTCTGCCAGGCCCAGGACCCGCGCCGCGACTTTGCCTTGCCTGTCCAGAATGAGCGTGGTGGGCACGGCACGCGGTGGCACATGGTCGGACAGGGCCAGCAGGATGCCGCCGTCGGAGTCGTTGAGGCTGGGGTAGGTGGTGCCGAAGGTGCGTTCAAAGGCCGCGGCTGTCGCGGCGGTGTCCCGGACGTTGATCCCGTAAAACCGGACGCCGTCGTCTTTGAAGGCCTGGTGCAGCGCTTCCAGGTCGGGCGCTTCCTTGCGGCAGGGTGCGCAGCCGGCGTACCAGACGTTCAGGACGGTGACGTTGCCTTTCCAGTGGGCGGAACTGACCGCGGTGCCGTCGTAGAGCACACCGGACATTTCCACCGCGGCGCCTCTAGCCCCGGTTGCGTATTCGGAGACGGATCCGTCCCCGGCGATGTAGTTTTTGTTGTCCCCGGCCCTGGCCTGCGCTGCCAGGGTATCGGGGGCGGCGCAGCCGGCCAGAAGCAGCGCGGCGGACGCTGCGCTCAGCAGCAGTCCGCGCCGCCCCGGGAGCAGGGTCGCCGGTCGGGGTGTGGGCTGGTGTGTGTTCATGTTCTGGTTCTTTCCGTCAGACGGGGGTGGTGATCGTGGCGGCAAGGTTCTGCAGCTGGTAGATCCAGAGCATCCAGATCCCCGAGACCATCAGGATCCCGACCAGGACCAGCAGGGAACCACCGATGATGTTGAAGGCGCGGATATGCCGGCGGATGAACCCCAGGGTCTTCGTCACCCAGTTCAGGCCCACGGCGACCAGCACGAAGGGGATCCCCAGCCCGAGGCAGTACAGGAACCCCAGCAAAGCCCCGCGCCAGGGATCCCCTGTCGTGGTGCTCAGCGCCAGCACGGCGCTAAGGGTCGGGCCCATGCACGGGGTCCAGCCCAGGCCAAACACGATCCCCAGGACCGGGGCGCCGGCGGCGCCGGTCCGGGGTTTGAAGGAGAGCTTCCGGGTGTTCTGCAGGAAGGAGAAGCGGCCGATCAGCACCAGGCCCATGAACACGACGAATCCGCCCAGGACCCGGATCAGCGTGTCCTGCCATTGCAGCAGCCAGCCGCCGATCACACCGAACGCGGCCCCGTAGAGCGTGAAGACAGCAGCGAAACCAAGGATGAACAACCCGACGCCGGTCAGGACACGGCGCCGGTTGTCCGGCCGGGCCGGATCGGTCAGGCCCGAAACGTAGCCCAGGTATCCGGGCACCAGCGGCAGGATGCACGGCGAGATGAACGAGACCGTGCCGGCCGTGATCGCCAGCGGCATGGCCAACAGCAACGACCCTGACTGCACCATCTCGGCAAAGAAAGCACCGATAGTCACAGCAACCGACCCCCCGCGGTCCCATACGGACCCGGCAATGCCCTGGGACGGGGAAGCCCTGCCCGCGACGAGCGCAAGGTGGAAGGGATCGGTAATATCATGCAATCACGCTATCATCGTCGTATGACGATTCAAATTGGTGGTTCTGATGAGTGCGGGCGGCTGGATCCGGCGGCTGCCCTGTTTCATTCCCTGAGCGACCCGACCCGTCTGAGCATCGTGAAGCGGATGGCCGGGGGCGAAATCCGGGTGGGTGATCTCGCGACGGAGTTGGGCCTTGCCCAATCCACGGTGTCGGCCCACGTGGCCTGCCTGCGCGACTGCCGCCTGGTGGAGGGCCGCGCGCAGGGCCGCAGCGTCTATTACTCGCTCGCCCGCCCGGAACTGATGGACATGCTCGCCCAGGCCGAGGTCCTGCTCGCCGCGACCGGCAACGCGGTCAGCCTGTGCCCGAACTACGGCGCCGGAAGCACCAGCGCGGAACTGACAAAGGAGAATACGCGATGAGGGACGCCTGCGGCTGCAGCGATGACAAGCCCGAGACCGTAGCGGAAGAGGCCGAGGAAGCGGTCGGGTTCTGGCAGATCAATGAGATCCGTGCCGCCGCGGTCTCGGGTGTGCTGCTCCTGGCCGCCTGGATCCTGTCCCTGACCGGGGGCCCGGAGTGGCTGCGCCTGGTCCTGGAAATCGGGGCCCTGTTGGTCGCGGCATGGACTTTTGTTCCCTCCACCCTGCGCCGCCTGCTCAAGGGCAAGATCGGTGTCGGGACCCTGATGACGATCGCCGCCGTCGGCGCGGTGGCTCTGGGCGAGTTCGAGGAAGCGGCGATGCTCGCCTTCCTCTACTCAATCTCGGAGGGTCTGGAGGAGTACTCCCTGGCGAAAAGCCGGCGCGGTCTGCGGGCCCTGCTGGACCTGGTCCCGGCCGAAGCGACAGTCCTGCGCGACGGGGCAGAGGTCAGGGTTGACCCCGCCGAGCTCGTCCCCGGAGACCGGATGATAGTCCGCCCCGGCGAACGGCTGGCCACCGACGGCCGGATCATCACCGGCCGCACCTCCCTGGACACCTCGGCGCTGACCGGCGAATCCGTGCCCATGGAGGCCGGCCCCGGCAGCGAGGTCTACGCCGGGGCGATCAACGGCACCGGGCCGCTGGAAGTCGAAGTCACCAGCACCGCGGAGAACAACTCCCTGGCCAGGATCGTGCACATCGTCGAGGCCGAACAGTCCCGCAAGGGCCCCGGCCAGCGCCTGGCCGACAACATCGCCAAGAAACTCGTCCCCGGCATCCTGATCGCCGCCGCCCTGATCATCGGCTTCGGCTTCATCGTCGGAGAACCTTTGCTGTGGTTTGAACGAGCCCTCGTCGTCCTGGTCGCCGCGTCGCCCTGCGCTTTGGCGATCTCCGTGCCGGTCACCGTCGTCGCCTCCGTCGGCGCCGCCTCACGGATCGGTGTGCTCATCAAGGGCGGCGGCGCCCTGGAAACCCTCGGCAGGATCCGCACCATCGCCCTGGACAAGACCGGCACCCTGACCCGGAACAAGCCCGAAGTCATCGATGTCGCCGCTGCCGGTACGGCCACCCGGGACGAGGTCCTGGCCCTCGCGGCAGGGCTGGAGGCCCGCAGCGAACACCCCCTGGCCCGCGCCATCCTTGCCGCGTCCCCTGCCCCGGCCGATGTGACCGACGTGGACACCGTGCCCGGCGCCGGCCTGGAAGGCCGCTTCGAGGGCAGGACCGTCCGCCTCGGCCGTCCCGGCTGGATCAACCCCGGCCCGCTGGCCGCTGAGGTCGAGCGGATGCAAACGGCAGGCGCGACCGCCGTTCTGATCGAATCCGCAGGTGAGGTCATCGGTGCGGTGGCTGTCCGTGACGAGCTGCGGCCAGAAGCCCGGGACGTCATTGCCCGGCTGCGCGCCTCCGGTTACACCACGGCCATGCTCACCGGTGACAACGCGATCACCGCCAGGGCCCTGGGCGAGGCTGCGGGCATCACCGAGGTCCACGCCGACCTCCGTCCCGAAGACAAGGCCGAGATCATCCGGACCCTCAAGACCCGTCAGCCGACCGCCATGATCGGCGACGGCGTCAACGACGCCCCGGCCCTGGCCACCGCAGACACCGGGGTCGCCATGGGCGCGATGGGAACCGACGTCGCGATCGAAACCGCCGACATCGCCCTGATGGGCGAGGACCTGAACCACCTGCCCCAGGTTCTGGACCACGCCCGCAGGACCCGGTCCATCATGCTGCAGAACGTGGGCCTGTCCCTGCTGCTGATCGCTGTCCTGATCCCGCTGGCACTGGTCGGGGCGCTGGGACTGGCGGCGGTGGTCCTGATTCACGAACTGGCTGAAATCGTCGTGATCGCCAACGGCGTCCGCGCCGGCCGGATCAGCGACAAAACCACGCTCCAGCCCGCCAAGCCGGCGCCGGCCCTGGAACCGGCAGCATGAGCACCGGATCCCCGGCAAGCCCCGCCGGCACACCCCCGCTCGCCGGGAAAGCCAAAAGGGCCCGCCGTGTCCTGCTCTCCGCGGCAGCTGCCTTGGCTGTCGCGGACCTGGCCGTCAAAGGCCTTGCCGTCCTGACCCTTCAGCACGGCGCGGGCGCCGACCTGGGCATCATCAACCTCCGGCTGCTCTACAACACCGGGGTCGCATTCAGCCTCGGCGCGGGCCTGGCCCCGTGGCTCGTCATCGCTGCCACTGCCACGATCATCCTGACCATGACCTGGTACGCGGTATCCACCGCACCGGCCATGTCCAGGCTCTCCCGGGCCGGTGCGGCGCTGGTACTGGGCGGCGCGGCCGGGAACCTCGTGGACCGCCTCGACGGCCGCGGCGTCGTGGACTACCTCCACACAGGATGGTTCCCCACCTTCAACCTCGCCGACGCCTTCGTCACCATCGGGGCAGGCCTGTACGTTCTGGGCACCCTCCGGCACTCCCGGGCAAACACCCCGGACTGACCCGGGTCTACGGCTTATCCACGGCCGCCCGCGTTCCTGGATCACGGTCAGCCCGCTCCGCAGAGCCCTTCTGGCAGGCCAGCCGCCAATGGAACGTGCTCATCTAGTTCTTCCAGACCGTTGCCCGTGAAAATGGTCAGCGGCGACAGCTTGGCTGAGAAGGTCTTCTCCTGTCGTGGCTCCAATCCCCTAGGTGGCCTAACAGAGTCGGGATTTCGGCGACCTCGGTAGACAAGCCTGCGTCCCAGTAAGTGGCATTTTGCCGTCGAGGGGTGACGTTTTCCCTTTTGGTGATTTCTTTCGGTGTGAGAACCAGACGTTCACGGTCTTCTTGGCCCCGGTGTTCAGTCCATCCCGATTTAGCGGATGAGCGCCGCTGGCGCGCCGTGGAGTGGGAAAGTATGCGGCAGGCTCGCCGAGGTTCTGGCGACGTCCCGGGGCGCGGGTTGACCATGGCATCGACCGCAGCTTGGAACGGTTACAGGGGCAGTGAAACCCTTTGCCCCGATGGGCTGCCCGCCACCATATACTCCGAACATGCCAATCATGCGCCGTGACCGATATATCCTCGTCCAGCAGTCCACCTCCGAGGAGTGCGGGAGCGATCTGTGAGCGGCGGCCTCGTCGCCCTGCTGGACGACGTCGCGGCCCTCGCCCGTATAGCGGCGGCTTCGGTGGACGACGTCGCTGCCGGAACCGCCAAGGCGGGGGCCAAGGCCGCCGGCGTGGTGATCGATGACGCCGCCGTCACCCCGCAATACGTGGCCGGGGCTGACCCGTCGCGCGAACTGCCGATGATCAAGCGGATCTTCTGGGGCTCGCTCCGGAACAAGCTGTTGGCCATACTTCCGGCACTGCTGCTCGTCAGCGCTTTCGTCCCGGGGGTCATCCCGTTCATCCTCATGCTGGGCGGCACCTACCTCTGCTACGAGGGTGCGGAGAAGGTCTGGCACAAGGTCCGGGGCCGCCATTCCACGGAAGAAGATACGCCGGCGGTCGAGCGGGGTCCGGAGGCGGAGTCAAAGGTCATCAAGGGCGCCATTACCACGGACTTCATCCTGTCATGCGAGATCATGGTCATCTCGATGAACGAGGTGGCCGATGAGTCCTTGTGGGTCCGGGCGCTAATCCTGGTCGTCGTCGCCTTAGTGATCACAGTGCTCGTGTACGGTGCCGTCGCACTTATCGTCAAGATGGACGACGTCGGCCTGCACCTGGCCGCTAAGGACTCTGCCGGCTCCCAGCGCTTCGGCGAGCTGCTCGTCAAGGGCATGCCCGGGGTGCTGGCCGCGATCACCCTTATCGGCACCATCGCCATGCTGTGGGTTGGTGGTCACATCATGCTGCAGGGGGCATACGACCTCGGATGGCACACGCCGTATGACCTGGTCCATCTCCTCGAGACGCCTTTCGCCGGGACGCCGGTGATGGGAGGCTTCCTGGCCTGGCTCATAAACACCCTGTGCTCTACCGTCCTCGGACTCGCATGGGGTATCGGCGTCATGGCCATCCTGCACCCGGTGCTAAATGCACTGCCCTTCGGCAAAAAGAAGGGCGGACACGAAGAGGGCGACGTCCGCGCCGCAGTCGCCGGGTATCGGCCGACGAAACGCAAAGCCGATCCATCCTCTTAACTCGCACCCACCGCAGGAACACAGGCTCACGATTACCGGTCTACAGGGTCGGGTATGGAAGGGGGAAGCACCCTGTGATTCTCGCCCGGGGAGGCCTGGTGCCGGAATGCCCGTATATGCCTTGGCCCATAATCCGCCCCGTGATAGGTCCCCCCAAACGGAGCGCGGGTCGGCTCATATGGCTAGCGAAGTGATCCCGCATCGATAATGGTCTCCGGGCCACCGCTTTCTCCACCGTTGGAAGGCGCGAAGCGTGCCTGAGCGCCATGCAGGGATGGCGCCCGGCAGACGGGCGGCCCAGCGCAGGCGTTTTGATCACATCCCACCTCCCCGCCGGGAGCCGTTCGGCCAGTTCCCCGCAGGAAATGAAAGCAGCTGAGGGGCCATCAAGGGACCTGTTCTGCCCTGAACGGACTGCCTGACATCGCACAGGCGCCCCACTGGTGTTCCTGGGTGCCGGCTATGGCAGCTGATACCGGGTCCTGCAGCGCTCGTGTCAGGATGGTGGACTGAGACCCGCGGGGATGGCGCCGCACCGGCCGGGGCGTGAATCACGAGCGCCATGGCTGCACCCGCATGCGCTGTAATTGAAGCTCTGGCATCGACCCAAAGTGTCTGGAAGCGCCGCAGGTAAGAGAGGGCCGAGGCGCTGCTTACCCGTCCTGCGCGGGTTTGCGTCCGCACCGCCTTCCGGCCCGCCATCCTGGCACCGCGGCATCCAGGGCCTGGATTTTCGCCGTATCGAGTGTGCCACGGCGCAGCATGAAGCGTTGGGTGTGGATCCATACGCCCAGCTGGTGCTCCTGCGAGGTTTCTGCGGCCCGGTGTCGGGGCCAGTCCCGGTCCGAGCAGCGGTATGCAGCCAGTTCCTCCAGGCGGCTCTGCCACCGGGCGGCGTCGGCCGTGGAGCGGGGGGTCGCCTGCCACTGAGGCAGGACATCCAAACCAATCCGGAATGTGTGGGCCAGAGTGCCGTGCTTGGCCTCATGGCGGCGGCGGCGCAGCCAGGTCGCGAGGTTACGTTCGTGACCGTCAGTCGAGGCGGAAGACGGGTATCTGCCTGTCCGCTGAACGAGCAGGATCACATCGTTCATGCGCGCCAATCCCCGGGGGGTCACGCCAACCCCGCCTGCTGCCGGCCCCTGCGGCTGGTCCGCAGCCATGGAGTCACCTGGCTCCTGGAAGGGCACGGAGCGCACCCACGTACCCTGGATCAGAGGGGTTGTAACGGGTTCAATGTGCAACCCGTTCAATGCGGAGCTCACGTTCGGTAACTCCCTTCGCGGGCCGTTTCCAAGCATCCTGCCGCCCAAACCCTACAGAAAAACTGAGAAATACGGGAGCCGCAGGGGCCCATCCACCCCCCAGCCACACACACAGACCGGACAGCCGGCGGTGTTCCGGCGCCCGCGCCCCATCACCAGCAGGTGATGGTGGGGCGCCGAAGGAACGGGCACGTGCCCTCACACCGGGCCAGCATCTCATTGCCGAGACCGCGGCCGGTGACGTTCGTGTTCGAAATCGGGCTGTCACGCAGGCACTAGGTCACTGGCGCATTGAAGATCCGGCCGTTGGGCACCGGCAGGGGCCGGGTAGCAGCAATCGGGCGCCGGTCACTTTGCTTCGGTGGTGAAGGCATCGGTGAAGCTGTACCCTGCGCGGGGACGAACCGGACGCTGAGACGTTTAGGGGTGGCGGTGGCTTCGAGGGTGCCCTTGGCCGGGTCCCGGTTTTTCCCGGACACGGCCGCGAAGTATCCGGCTTCCGGATCATCAGCGGTGATGTCGTACATGCCCACACCGCCGGCTCCTGACGTGGCAAAGACGGTCCCATTGCCACGGACCATGCTGGCGTCGGTGTCGGCCAGGCACCGCGCGGAATGTTCATTAGGGACCAGGCGGGGGCAACCGTCCCCGGTGCCGATCTGGTGCGTGCGCTGATAGGCGTGTTCGTGGCCGGCAAGAACGAGGTCTACTTTCTTCTCCACCAGCATGTTGGTCAGTTCCTGCCCGGGCTGGCAGGCGTATTTGCCCATGCTCCGGCACGGGACGTGCATGCCCACTACCGTCCAGGGAATGCCCGCCGCCTCGGCGCCGTCGATCGCGGCAGTGGTCCACTGCCACCGGTCACTGCCCTGCGAATAGTCCAGAGTCTGCCCGTCCTTGAACTCTATGCCCGGGGATATCATGACAAACCGGACGATCGGGTTGTCCTGGGGTACATCCGCGTACCATTGCGTTCCGTACTCCCCCTGCAGGCCGGGGAGCCTGTTGGGCAGGCACGCGGCAAACTTGTCGATGTCCCCGTCGCTGCCGTCGCTCTCGTGGTTGCCGGTGATCAGCTGATAGGGAAAGTCTGCGCCCAGGGTTCCCTTGACCATGTCGCAGAACTGGTCTTCGATGCCCGGCTCGTACGCAAAATCCCCCAGGGCAAGGTTCAGCTGCGGCTTAAGACCCGCGATGAGGTCCAGGACGTTCCTGGCCCCATCACTGACACCGATGTCGCCCTGTGCGGTGAACCGCACCGACGTTGCGGCGGGGTCCGAGGTTGTTGCCGGTGGGGAGGGAGCGGGCGGGACAGGTTGTGGGACCGGTATGCAGCCGGCCAGCAGCAGGCATAGACCCGCCAGGACCGAAAAGACACCGGCACGCCCGGGTTTCCGCGCTCCCACCGACCACATCCTCGCTCCCCTGCCCCCCGTCCAGCCTGGATTGACGTCCCAAGTCTGCGCGCCCCTCCTTGCAGAAACCTTGCCACGCTGCGGATTCGGCAAGTTTCACCACTGTCCCTTGTGGCCGGTTCGGGGCGGGGCGCCTTTGCTGATCTTTGGATGCAAAAGGGGGGACCCCGTGGGCAAGGTTTTTGAAAGGTGGTCCCCGCAATCTGGGGTTTCGGACCGGTCCTGTAACCTGAAGGAATGGAGGCGCAGATGGCTGGAGGCGGGCTGCGTCTTTTCCGTTCCCTCCTCGTGACCGGAACGGTGTTTGTACTCGCGGCCGGCGCGCATGTCCTCGGCGGAGGCAGCCTTCCCACGGCGGATATTTCACTGGCCCTGCTTGCCCTGGTCCTGGCTGGCGTGATGTCTCTGGCCGGGCGGCAGTTGTCCCTGGCAAAGATTGCTGCCGTACTCGCCGGCGGGCAGATATTGCTGCACGAGGCCCTCAACGTTCTTTCCGGCGCATCCTCCTGCCAGGCCGCTGCCTCCTCCGACAGCTTCGCGCACCACGCTGTCCAAGCGGCCAGCCTCCCGTGCCAGTCCCCCCCATCATCCCTTCTTATCCACGAATCCGCCGGATATGCCATGTCACTGGCGCACCTTTTCGCCACCGCCGTGACTGCTGTGGTGCTGGGCAAGGCCGAAGCTGCCCTGTGGCAGCTTGCCGCGTGGCTGCGGCCCCTGGCGCGCTTCCTTGCCCCCACCCCGGTCCCCACCTGCCGGCCGGTGCCTTGCGGCCCGGCCCCGGCCCCAGCCCGCCCGCGATGGCGAAACCTGCGCGGTGACGGCATCCGCGGGCCACCCTGGCCTGACCGCGCCCTCCTTCCCGCCCGCTCGGTCTGACTCCGCCTGCACCCGGAGGCCGCGCCCTTTCGCGCCTAACCACCTCTCTTTTCCGCCGCCCACCCCGGCCTATCCTCGTGGGCGGCCCCAGCGAAGGATATTCCCATGCAACAGACAAACACGCCCGTTTTGAGAATTGCCGCGGCCGGCGCCGCGACGGCTGCTCTCATGAGCCTCGGCCTCGCCGCGGCGTCCGCCCACATAGAAGTAACGCCTGAAGTCACAGCCGAAGGCGGCTCGACCCAATTGACGTTCAGGGTTCCGAGCGAGTCCAAGACCGCGAAGACCGCCAAGATCAAGGTGGACCTGCCCGTCTCCACCCCGTTCAGCTCCGTCCGGGCCAAACCCGTCGAAGGCTGGAAAGCAGAAATCGTCAAAGGCAAGCTTCCCAAACCCGTCACCGTGAACGGTGCAACGGTCACGGAAGCGCCGCTGTCCGTGACGTGGACCGCCACCGACCCCCAGTACCAGCTGTCGGATCAGCAGTACCAGACCTTCTCGATCTTCGCGGGCCGGCTCCCCAAATCCGGCACCACGGTCACGCTCCCCATCGTGCAGACCTACTCTGACGGCAAGGTCCGGAACTGGGACGACCCGGCGGTCGAGGGCCAGGACGAGCCGCAGGACCCCGCGCCCTCCTTCGTCACCACTGTCGCAGCCGAAGGCGGACATGCTGAAACCGCAACAGCGGAACAGGCCGCCGAGCCGGCGGCGGCGGTCACCGACGCCACGTCCTCCCAGGGCCTGACCTGGGCGGCCTTGGCTGCGGGTCTCCTCGGCCTGGCTGCAGGTGTTGCCGCCATGTTCCAGGCACGCAGGGCAAGGAAGGGCTGACAGCAGCCCGCACGGACACCCCGGCCTACGGCATGAAGCCGCGGGCACGACAGGGCGGGCACCAACCGGTCCCCCCGTGCATGAACCTGTCCTTCTATTCGGGGCGGCGGCCAGCATGTGTTGACCGCCGCCCCGAAACAGACCTGAATTGCAGGAGGCTCCATGCCAATATCCAACCGAAAACGAGTCCTCTCCACCTTGGCCCTTGTGGCTGCGGCCAGCATCGGGCCGTTCTCCGCAGCCCCGGCTTTCGCCCACGATGCCATCCAATCGACCGCGCCTGCCGAAAACGCGACGGTTACCACGGCACCGGAAACCGTGTCCCTGACCATGTCCGAAGCGCCCATGAATTCAGCGGAGCTGAAGCTCAGCGTCATCACGGTCACGGATTCAACGGGTAAAACCATTAGCGACGGGAAGGTGGCCGTAGCCGGCACCACGATCTCCACCACACTCGACAAGGGCAGCAACGGCCCGTACAAAGTGCTGTGGCGAACTGTCTCCTCGGATGGCCACCCGATCCAGGGAAGCTACTCCTTCACGGTCCGGGATGCCACCGCAGGCGGCGCGAAACCCGCACCTGCAACGGCGCCACCTTCCTCCGCCACTCCGTCCCCTGCTGCAGCCGCGCCCGGCGCCTCGACGCAACAGAGTCCGGCGACCGACAACAGTGCAGCTCCGGTAGCGTTTACTGTCGGTGCCGCAGCTCTCATCATCGCGGGGATTCTGGTATTGCGCAGGAGAAAGGCCGCCGCCAGGAAGTAGCGGTGACTGCGCCTGCCGGTGGCCATTTGTGCCGGCCCGGCAGGCGCAGACCGGGAGTCGACGGCAGGTTCACCCGGCTGGGGCGATGATCCTTCAGAATCTGCGCCGAAGGCTGCTGCCGGGGCAGGAAGAGGCGCATGTCCCGGATAGGCTGGATCGGTGTGTTGCTCCTCCAAAAACTGTCCCCCCGCCGGGTGCGTCCCTAATATGGCTGGTCGTTCCATTCCTCCTGGGCTGGCCCGGCGATGACGTACAGATTCCTCCTGACCTGGCGCTGGCTGGGCATCTTCGCGATGGCAGCCCTTTTCGCTGCCATCTGTGTTGGCTTGGGAAACTGGCAACTGGAGCGAAGGAACCAGGCGGTCGCTGAAATCCGCCGGGTCCAACAAAATTACGACAAGAGCCCTGTGTCCTTCGGAGAGGCCCGCCAGTTGTTCGAGACGGCCGATGCGGACGCCAAGTGGACCACCGTTTCGGTCAGCGGCCGATACCTTCCCGAAGACCAAAGGATCGTCAGGAACCGGCCCAACAATTCCGCGCCGGGATATGAGGTGCTGGTCCCGTTCCGGCTGGCCTCCGGCGAGACCATAGTGATCGACCGCGGGTGGCTCCCGATCGGCAACGTCCGGCCCGGATACCCGGACGCCGTACCTGAACCCCCGCGCGGGAACGTTTCGGCGGTCGTACGGATCAAACCCTCGGAGCCTGCCCTGGACCGTGGAGCCCCCGAAGGTCAGCTCGCCAGCATTGACCTGACAGGTTATGCACGGCAGCTGGGCTATCCCTTAATGACCGGCAGTTACGGTGTGATGGCATCGGAGTCGCCGCGTCCGGCGGAGATACCCCAGCCACTGTCCTTACCCTCGGTTCAGGAAGGTTCCAACCTCTCCTACGCCATGCAGTGGATCACTTTCGGCGTGCTGGCTTTTGTCGGGTTCGGCTATGTGGCCCGGCAACAGGCGC